>NZ_DBNGMQ010000054.1:0-207630 GCF_057126245.1 Yeosuana sp.
AGAAATAGTACATATGATTAAGAAAGAACAGTTGATTTCAAATAGAAAATCAGTGTTTAAGTCATTCTTATCATTGGCTGCTTAATCACCTAATTTAAAAGATTATATTTTTTAATTTTAATAGATGTGACAGAACCAAAAATTATACGAGGTAGAAATGCAAAATTATTTTATCGAGAATATTTATTTAACAATAAGGAAAGACTCGGTTTATACCAAGGCAATTCGGGAAATAGATACGATTATTAATATGATTGATAACGAACTAAATTTAAATCCCGAGTGACATGAATTCGTCTAAATACATTAAAAAAACCACCGAAAAGGTATTAAGGAAGAATGAAACAACGGGTTCCTATAACAATAGGGTCTTTTTAGGAAAGTACTGTAGCCAACCACGGGTATAATAAATTGCTTCTGCTGGCTAAGTAAAGGGTTTTTTCTTACAATTCACTATATTGTATTGCGGAAAATGAATCGTGTACTTATACAGAACTAACCATGAACGGACACATTGGCAGCAAATGAATAAACTTATTAATACATAAATAGATGAGATCTCAAGAAATTCAAAATAAGCTTTGGGGAAGACAAACTCAAGATTGGGCAGAAATTCAGAAAAAACCGGATTTAGTGGATATGAATATACCTTGAAGCAATTGGAAGTTAATGAGCATAGAAAAGAACTTTAACCATAAAACATATAATTATGAAATATAGAGTACATAGAATTGAAGTCAAGAGTGAAAACATGCAAGAAAAATTAGAGCAATATTTAAATAAACTTGATGGAGAAGTTGTTTCAATAATCCCAAATGTTCGTCCAACTTTTCAACTCATGGGGGCAACAGCGAAAATTGATTACATCCTTATTGTTGAAATGCAAAAATAAGAGATTCATAATGATTCCAAAAGAGTTTATAAGAAGTTAAGAAATGGAAAAGAATAATAACTTTTTCACAGATAAAGCATCAATAAAAACGATTGATAGCAAAAGAATTGTTTATTTCGTGATTGCAGTTTTATTTTTCTTTTTGACAGAAATTGGTCGAAACATTTATAGACCATATATTTATTCAAACAACATTGATGATTATGGAATTGCTGATAGTATTGGAAATTCGTTAGGCATAATCGTTCAAATATTTTTCACATTGGCAATATTGAACTCCCCAAGAAAGAAAGTGTTTCGGGTAATTGGATTTATTGTGATTGGATATATTCTTTATGAAATATTGCAACCCTATTTGCCTCGTGGCGTATTTGATTGGAAAGATATTTATGGGACTTTAATCGGTGGAATAATATCTTTATTTATTTTATTTTTTATAAAAAAATTTGTTAAAAATAAAGTTGTTTATGCCTTTAAATAAGACAAATACAACAAAATAATATAACGTATTTGGCATATAGTATTCAATTTGAGTGTATTAAAAACAAATAATCATAGTAATAAATTGAAATATTGGCCCGTTGAAATGCAAAACACACCCTATTAACAAAGCCGTACTTCATTATAACCAACCAATAATCAAATGATGAAATTCTTTAGAAAAATTAGACAACAATTGCTGACCGAAAATAAATTAAGCAAGTATTTTATTTATGCCATTGACGAAATAATTCTTGTGGTGATTGGGATTTTGATTGCGTTACAAATCAACCATTGGAATCAAGCTAAAGTTAAAGTCGTTAAAGAAATAGAAATGCTAAAAGGATTCCAAAATCAATTTAAGAGTGATTTGATTGAAATTGATAGCAGTTTAACGTTTTATAAAGGCGCAACGAATTCAATTGGTATTATTCTTAATCATTTAGAAAATAATCTATCCTATAACGATTCTCTAAAACTCCATTTCTTCATAACTACCAGATATTGGATGGGTTCAGTTTTGGACAATCATGAATTTGAAACATTAAAATCTATTGGTGTAGATTTAATTTCGAATGAAGATATTAGAAATAGCATTATACTAATATAAGAAGACAAAAATGAGTGGATAGAAGATTCTGAAGCTGTTTATTTACAATTTTTATATAACGCAAGGGGAAACTTATTTAATACCCGATTTAATGATTTTTGACATGGCGATTATAAAAATAAAACGGTAATAAGAGAAATGGTTCCCTTAAATTTCGAAAAACTTAAAAGTGATCAAGAATATTTATATTTTCTTAGAACCCAAAAATACCGCATTGGTTGGCTCCTTAAAAACCCGATGGAAACCACTAAAATATAAGTATTAAAGTTGTCGAAGGCTTTAACCAAAGAAATTGAACGACATTAAAATAAATAACGAAAGCCCAACACCGCATAAAACCGGCCTATCAAAAAGGGACTAATTGGTAGTTGTAGTCCTTGGATAGGCTTCTAAGTTTAATAATTTTAACTTTTTTTAGTCAAAAATAATTAACTTCGTTATCTTACAATAAAACTAATCATAATCAATAAAAATTCTCTATTTTAATTAAATTAACTTAAATAATATGGCAAGCAAAATCAAAGGAACCATAGCTATACTTACGGGTGGCGGTGATGTTCCAGGGTTAAACCCTGCAATTCGAGCAATTACTATACGCGCAAGTCGTGAAGGATACAAAGTAATTGGATTAAGGCGCGGTTGGGCAGGAATTGTTGAAATGACTCAAAACCCAAAAGATGATAATAGCAATAATTATATTGAATTAACACAAACCTTAGTAAATAGAGCTGGTAGAACCGGTGGTACATTTTTACATAGTTCCAGAACCAGACCAAGTCATTTACCTAAGACAAGTGTTCCTGAGCATCATAAGGACTCATATCAAGAGGAATATAATGACATGACCAAAGTTGTATTGGATAATTTAGCCTATTTAGGCGTAGATTATTTAATCCCAATAGGAGGTGATGACACCTTAAGTTATGGTGTTAGATTATATCAGGAAGGTTTTAAAGTAGTTGCCATTCCTAAAACTATGGATAACGATGTGCCTGGAACTGATTATTGTATTGGTTTCAGTACGTGTATTACACGAACTATTAATATGACCAACACGCTTCGTACTTCTGCAGGATCTCATGAACGATTCCTTGTTCTTGAAGTGTTCGGGAGGTATGCAGGATTTACGGCTATGTTACCAACTATGGCCGGCGCTGCAAATCGTTGTGTTATTCCCGAGTATCAATTTGATATAGATGTACTAACCGAGCAAATGGTTCAAGACAGAAATGAAAATCCAAGTAACTATTCTGTAGTTTTAGTATCGGAAGGCGCTACGTTCAAAGGTGGTGAAATGGTTTTTAAGGATGGCGTAAAAGATCAGTTTGGTCATGCAAAATTAGGAGGTATTGGCGATTTAGTTTCAGACCGTTTAAAAATGTTATCCCCTAAATATAATAAAGGAAAACAAGTAAATGTAATTAACCAAAAATTAGGTTATTTAGTACGAGGTGGTGATCCAGATGCTGTTGATTCTATCGTCCCAATGGCTTACGGAAACCTTGCTCTGGATTTGATCTTAAAAGGTATTCATGGACGTCTTGTGGTGCTTAAAAACGGACGTTATGACAATGTACCTATTGATGTGGTTGTAGGTAAATCTAAACTAGTTAACATTGATAAATTCTATAATACAGATCGTTTACGTCCTTTCTATAATAGTTTTGAAATGAATCCACTGTTTATCATGACCAGTGAAGGCTAAAAATGGATTTAAGCCCTTGCTAGTTCTATCCAACTTACTAAAATTGCTGTAGCAGTTCGCTTCCCTCGCGGATTAGCTGCTTGCCTGACAGGATTTGGTTTGTATTTGCTAAATTAAGTGCTTAAATTACGCAACTAACCATACATAAACACTTTGTAATCTATTTGAATATAACTATCAATTATAAAAAATATTCTGATTATTGTTCCTTTATTTTCATTTGCTTAGTATAGTAAAAACTACTTGGAAGTTATGAATTATCTGATTCCAACAAATTCAATTAGTATAGAAACAACGTTTAGAAATGAGAAACCTAAATATGTTGGAACAACGACGTATTATAAGTGTCAGGACAAAGAACTTTCCTTCTTAACAGGGAAGCATATTAAATATTACAAAAATGGCTCAAGGACTGAAGGAATCTACGATTCTTGGGAAACAATTTTAGAAAACAAATAGAAAAGTAAAAATTATTGGCTCATAGATTATCCTGCAAAAATATCGAAAGAATTATTTAGCCAAATAGCTAATTAAATTGACAAAAATGAGAGAGGCTATCAAATAATCTTAAAATTAGATATTTAAAGACAATCCGGTTTTGAAAAAAGTTTTTGATTACTTTTTCAACTCTAATTTTTCAGCAAAATAATCACAAAAATCTTTCATGGTCGCTGTCATCTTTTCATCTTGAGTCGCTTTATTAAAAGTATTGCTCATCGCCACTAAGGTTTGATGAAAAAATACTTTCATCTCATCTACAGGCATATCCTTGGTCCATAAATCAATTCTTAGCGTTTCTTGAGTCTTTGAATCCCAAACAGATAACATCATCGCTTTGGCTTCTTCCTGACTTACACCACCATCTTGTGCTGTCCAATATAATTTTTCAGGAACTCTATTTTCATCTAATTCAATATTAAGCTCAATTTTAGAGGATATTTTTTTTGACATTATTTTCTTGGTTTAAACTTAGAGTTATTAAAAATATCTTCAGGCGATGTAATCAGCATTTCTTTTAATGACACCTCATTATTTTCAATGTAAGCCCTTACTATTTGCCAGCCTATATATCTTCCTAATTTTCCTGGTGACTGATTATCAATTTCTTCTAAATAAAATTTAGTAAATGGCGCAGGATTTATAAACCTACCTGGTAATTTTGAATCTGTACTAAACAGTAATTCTCGTTCAACAAAATATCTCCAAATATAACTTTCATTAGCATGTGCCCAATCTAATTGTTTTTGTGTATAACTTATTCGCTCTGCCTCCGTTTTAAAAGGTAGAACCACATCTTTAAAGTATAGTTGTTTCCCGAAATAAATCATTTCGTCTAATAAGGTTTTGTTCGTATGCTGATAAATAAACTTTTTAGAATATTCTGTAGCTAAATCAATAACTATATGGTCTTTATTAAAGTCGTCTCTAATATATTTTTGAATACCCTGATAGAACTCGTGCTCACTTCCTAAATAACAGTCCAAAGAAATTAAGTTGATGGTATCTGTCACAATAATTCGATTTCTATAATCTACAAAAGATGTTGTAGTAATAATTCTGGGGGGATTAAATTCAGGAAAATAGAATTTTATATGCTGAAATAAGGACCTTATCTCTTTTTCTTGTTTACGAACATCTGGAAACACTTTTGAGACTTCATCAAGCAATTTAATTTGAAGTGTATCCTTAGTTTTTGCAATCCAAAAAGAATCGGGATATTTTTCAGAGAACATAAACGGGTAATCTTTCTTTAACTTTGGTAAATTATGGGCACTGGTTTCACGAAACAATTCATCAAATCGTTCTATTTTAATGTCCATAGACATATTCCTTATCTCTTGTTCCATTTTATTCTCATGTTTACAAGAAAGTATAACAAGTAAAAAAAATAAAAGTATAAATGCTTTTTTCATATAAAACTTAAACGTTCTAAATTTTTATTAATTAAGTGATTGCCTTATTTTTGTTTGCAAATGTACCAATCTTTGAATTAAAATCATTTAAAATGCAAACAGAAAAAGTTGTTGATTATATAGTAAATTGGTTAAAAGACTACGCCACAAAAGCTGGTATGCACGGTTTTGTTATAGGTGTTTCGGGTGGCATTGACTCTGCTGTAACTTCAACGCTTTGTGCTAAAACAGGTTTACCTCTTCTTTGTTTAGAAATGCCTATACATCAGGCAGAATCTCAGGTTAGCAGAGCTCTTAATCATATTAACTGGTTGCAATCTAATTTTAATAAAGTAAGGATGACACAGATTAATTTAACACCTGTTTTTGATAGTTTAATTGGGTCCTTACCTCCTGTAGAAAATGAAGAGCATCGTTTTATGTCGTTAGCCAATACTAGAGCAAGATTACGTATGACGACCTTGTACTATTTCGCCGCTTTAGAAAAATATTTAGTCGCGGGAACAGGAAATAAGGTAGAGGATTTCGGAGTTGGTTTTTATACAAAATATGGAGATGGTGGCGTTGACTTAAGTCCTATTGCAGATTTGTTGAAGACCGAAGTCTATACCATTGCCAAGTATTTATGCATTAATACTGAGATTATAGAAGCAGCTCCTACGGATGGTCTTTGGGGGGATGATAGAACTGATGAAGATCAAATTGGTGCATCTTACCCCGAACTAGAATGGGCTATGAAAATGGATGACGAAGGTAAAAAAGCCAATGATTTCTCAGGCAGAGAACAAGAAGTTTTTAAAATCTATAAACAATATAACACCGCTAATAAACATAAAATGAACCCAATACCAATTTGCGAAATACCTATTAATTTAATGTAAATATTGCTAAACTTTTAAATTATTACTATATTTATCCTTCGGCATTGTTAAAATGCCAATTCCCTAAGCACTCTCAACTTAAAAATCATCCATTATGATTAAATTATTAATAGCAGACAACCATCCAATAATCCGAAAGGGATTAGAGATTCTTTTTTCAGCGTCATCAAACATCCAAATTATGGGAAGCGTTGATAATGGTGAAGACATTATTGACTTTATAAAAAAAAATCCTGTAGATATTATATTAACAGAAATTGATTTACCAAAACTTAATGGTTTAACAGTTTTAAGAATCTTAAAAAACGAATTTCCCGATATTAAAACGATTATTTTTAGTGCGCAACCTGAAGAGGTTTACGCCATCAATTCAATAAAAGCAGGTGCCTCTGGTTATGTATCCAAATCGGAAAATATTATCAACATAAATGAAGCTATTTTAAAAGTACATGAAGGTGGTATTTTTGTTAGCGACAATATTAACGAGCAGTTAAAACTAGGCAGACGCGTTAATAAAAATGGCTCTTATTACAAAAAGCTTTCTACCAGAGAAGCAGAAGTTTTAAAACTATTGTGTATTGGAAAGAAAAACAAAGAAGTTGCCAAAGAACTAAATGTTAACGAAAAGACTATTAGTACTTACAAAGCGAGATTAATGCGAAAACTTAAAGTAACAAACTTAGTTGATTTAGTTAACCAAGCTAAGATAGCTGGTTTATAAAGCTCTGTTTAACTTTCTTGATAACAGCATCTTTAAGCCCGAGTAATCTTTGACCTCTTCAAGAATGTCTTTATTTACATTGGTTTTGTTTTGTGCCGTTTTTTCTTGATATTCTCTAACTTTTTGATCAATTAAATAGCATCTTAGATTCAGTATGGTTTCACTTACTAATTGCGCTATACTATGTGATTTCCCCTTAGGAAAAATTTGCATTCGCTCCCAATCGTCTAAGGTGTAACGTTCATCCTCCATTAAAATCGTAGTTATTTCATTGGCTATTGTAGCATCAACTGTATTGATGAAATTTTTAAGCTGAAAGTCAGGATTTTGGTTAAGTGTATCAATAATATTATAGTACAATGTTTTAAATTGAGGGTTTGAAAACTCCATTTCATCTTCCTGTAAATCTAAAAACACTTTTTCAAAAACTTTTGACGTATTTATTTCAGGTTCTAAAATCAATTGACCTTCTTTATTTTCCTTCAAAATTAAATCTTCAAAATCTTCAGTTTTATTTCCGTAGAGCAATAATACTTCAATAATTTTTCGTTCTAAAACATATTGAACATTTACCTTTTCGATGGGTTGATTATGTTTTATAACATCAAAAGCCTTTCGTTGAGTTTTATATTCTTTATTGGCCTCTTGAAACTCTTTTTTATTAATTTGTGCTAAAGTGCTAAACAAAACATCTTCACTAATATCCATGATTCTAGCGCACTCTTGAATGTAGATTTCCTTTTTAATTCTATCTGGAATTTTAGAAATACTATTCACAATATCTCTAACGGTTTCAGCCTTTTTAATAGGATCATTTTTCGATTCTTCGAACAACACAGATGCTTTAAACTGAATAAAATCTTTCGCGTTTTCTTCTAAATATAATGCCAGTTCTTCAAGCGTATTTTGCTTTGCAAAGCTGTCAGGATCTTCTCCTTCTGGAAATGAACAAACCTTGACATTCATGCCCTGCTCCAGAATTAAATCAATGCCTCTAAGTGACGCTCGCAATCCAGCAGCATCACCATCAAACAAAACCGTAATATTTTTTGTTAGTCTATTGATTAATCGGATTTGCTCAGATGTTAAGGCCGTTCCTGATGAGGATACTACATTTTGAATTCCAGTTTGATGAAATTGAATGACATCGGTATACCCTTCAACCAAAAAGCAATTATCTTCTTTAGCGATACTTTGTTTGGCGTGATAAATTCCGTAAAGTACATTACTTTTATGATAAATGATACTCTCTGGGGAATTTACATATTTGGCGGCTTTTTTATCGGTAATTAAGATACGACCACCAAAGCCTAACACACGACCGCTCATGCTTTTTATTGGAAACATAACCCGTCCTTTAAACCTATCAAAGCGTTTATCCTCCTTGACTATAGTTAGTCCGGTTTTCTCTAAAAATTCTAACTTATAGCCTTGTTTTAAAGCCTCATCTGTAAAGGCTTGCCATTCGTTTAACGAATAACCCAAATCAAACTTTTTAATGGTGTCTTCTGTAAAACCGCGTTCTTTAAAATAACTAAGACCAATTGATTTTCCTTGGTCTGTTTTATGTAGTATTTTTTTAAAATACGAATTTGCAAATTCACTCACTAAATATAAACTCTCTCGCTCATCTTGCTTTTCCTTTTGCTCATCGGTTTGCTCCGTTTCCTCAATCTCTATATTGTATTTTTTAGCGAGATATTTAATGGCTTCGGGATATGTGAAATGTTCATGCTCCATTAAAAAGGCTACCACATTACCACCTTTTCCGCTACTAAAATCTTTCCATATTTGTTTAACGGGAGAGACCATAAAACTTGGTGAACGCTCATCGCTAAAGGGACTCAAGCCTTTAAAATTACTTCCCGCCTTTTTTAACTGTACAAAATCACCAATAACCTCTTCAACACGAGCGGTTTCAAATACTTGGTCTATGGATGATGGTGAAATCATTATTAAAAGTTATGCGAAATAATATGAATATTCATTTAAAATGTAAATGTAATATAATCTATTGAAAGTAAATAGAGCATTATGAATTTGAGTTTATTAGAAAAAAACAAACCTCATTTAACGTTTGGCTTATAAGCAGTAAAACATTTTCGAATTGGTAGAAAACATAAAAAAGCTTCTTAAAAGAGGCTTTCTTTTAACATCTAGTCCACATCAAACCTGACACCTACAGAAATATTATGTTGGTCCACTGCTTGATTATTAAAAATAGGGGACAAATCATATTTTACATACAACGCTGTATCATCAAAAGCCAAATAACCACTTAAACCATAAACCAAATTAGTGGTGTTAAATCCTCTTTTTTGTTTGTCTTTTACGCGCTCTCCATCTAGTTCATACTTTAATTTTTGACGCGTACCTATATTGAAACCTGCATAACCACCAAGACCAATTTTAAATTGATTGTTTGTAGAATACCTAAAATAGGTGTCTCTATCAATTTTTTTAGAGGGCCCAAACTCAAAATGTACAGGGAACACTAAATTTGAAATGGATAACTTTGATTTTTTTAAGTTAACAGGAAACTCTTCTAGATAAGTTTCATTATTATTTTGAACGAAATACTGATTATCAGTTGGCTTTAAGCCGTTTACCTGCAATGATACGCCATACTTCAAACGTAAAAAATTGGAGGTTTCAAATACACGTGTTTTCCATGCCCAACCTATTTCGAAAAAGCGAGAGCCACCAAATTTATAAGGCGAATCATTTAAGTTCTCACCATCTATAATCGCGTTATTAAAACCAAAGGCTAAGACCAAATCGCTTGATGTATGTCTATCATACTTTCTGGGTTTGTTTTTACCATTAATTTTAAAGCTACCAAAACTTCCTTCTTCAGAACTAATGCTAAATCCTATTTTAGAATCATCGGGATTATCATTATGAGTATAATCATCATCATTCCTTTCAACCAGGGCTATTTTATTATCAATAATCGCCAATCGGTTTTCTATATTCTTGGCGCGCTTTTTAGCCACCTCCATTTTTAATGTTTCAGCTTCAGAACTCGAAATATCTCCTTTCTCTAACCGTAACGTAATGGCTTCAACTTCGGCTTTCAAAAAATCACGCTCTTCTGTTTTAATCTTATCTTTAAGCGCTGTTAAAGATTCTATTTTAGCTTGATTCTTAGTGTTTTGGATTGTGTCCTGCGCATTGATTAAGTGGACGTTTAATACAAGCACTGCGAGTGCTAAATATTTTGTAATTGTTTGCATAACTGTTCGTTTTTTGATTTAAATAATATTGATGAATTGCTAATTATTGTTAATCGTTGCGTCTGGCAACGGCTGTTTTTATAAAATTGAAATTTTCTTTTAAGGCTTTAAATGCTTTGTCTCTAAAGGATTGATCTAACTCCTGCTCAACATCTTCAAGCAACATTCTGGCGTCAACAACTCCTGTATTGCTATTATAAGTTTGTTTTAAACGAATTTCTTTCTGTGCTTGCTTCAATAAATCATCAATTTCTGAATCGGTCACTGATTTGTTTTTATCTTTTAAATGTTGAACTTGTGCTACAACCTCCTGAATTTTTTGGCCTTCAAAACTTAAGTCCGTTTGTGCTGGTTCAACCAATTTATTTTTGATTTCAGCAGATTGATTGCCATTATCTACAACGGCTTCCTTTGAGAAAGCTACCTCATTTATATCTGGCTTTACAATAATATTTTTTAGTTGCTTTTTAGAATCTTGCTGAGTAACGTTTTCAACTTCTTTATTTTCAGGTTCGGTTTCTACTAAAATTTCGACAATTGATTCATCTTGCTTGACAACCTTGGGAGTTACAACAATAGTTGGCGACATTGTTTCGTGTTTATTTTGGTTAAAAAATTGAGAAACCACCAATAACACGCCTACGATACTCGCCGCCACACCTAACCAAATGATTGGCTTATTTTTAGATGACTTAGCCGTCTCACCTAAACGCATTTCTAATTTATACCAAGCACTGGCTGATGGCGTAATGCTTCGCTCTTCAAGCTTTTCTTTTAGGTGCTCTTCAAATTTAATGGGTGCCATAGCTTGTTTTATTTAAGTCGTTTACTTTTTGTTGCAACATTTTTCTTGCTTTATATAATTGCGATTTTGAAGTTCCTTCAGTAATGTTTAGCATTTGTGCAATCTCCTGATGTTTATAGCCTTCAATAGCATACATCACAAATACCATTTTATATCCTTCAGGCAGCGCATCAATAATTTGTTGTATTTCGGCAACTTCAATATCTGTTTC
Source organism: Yeosuana sp. (assembly GCF_057126245.1). NCBI lineage: Bacteria > Pseudomonadati > Bacteroidota > Flavobacteriia > Flavobacteriales > Flavobacteriaceae > Yeosuana > Yeosuana sp. Next base: position 11,455 of record NZ_DBNGMQ010000054.1, read on the forward strand.
AATATTAGTGGTATAATCATTTTCTATTTTAACTGCTTCCATTATGAATTCAATCCGTTTTTTCTGGCGTAAAAAAGAAATACTTTCTCTAACCATAATACGTCTAATCCAACCTTCAAAACTTCCTTCGCCTTTAAACGTTTCTAAATTAGAAAATACTTTATAAAATCCGTTTAACATAGCTTCCTCGGCCTGCTGCATGTCCTTTATATAATATCTACAAACGCTTAACATTTTTGGCGCATGCAATTCAAACAACACGTGTTGTGCTTCACGATTGTTCTTAACGGCCTTCTCTATAAGTGTTTTTTCGTTTTTAAATAGTTGAATGACTTTCAAAAGCGGCTTCATTTTGTCTTCTAATTATATAGACGCAAATTTTATTAATATGGTTGCCTCGTTATACATTTTTGTTTAAAATTATTTTAAACAAACTCTAAATCTAAGATACATTACCTTCAATAAAACTAGTATCATTATATTATTATTTGATAATTTTTGAATTTAACCACTACTTTTTATTTAATCAACGAATTATTGTCAATAATAAATTAATATTGACAATTTATCATCAAGAAATTATTCGTTTTCTTGCATATTATTCAAGTATTGTTATATTTGATACATACAATAAAACTTTATGAGTAAAGACCATCTTTTTTCTTCTTATGATCAACTCTCTAGCACTTGGGACGAAATGTACAGTTCCGATGCAGGTATTAGAGAACAATATGATATGATTATTGAATATTTAAAAAATACTTCTACCGATAAACTATCAAAAAAAGAAGAGTTGTCAAAACAACTTTTTATGAGTCAGGGGGTTACATTCACCGTCTATAGTGATAATGAAGGTATTGAAAAAATATTCCCGTTCGATATTGTGCCTAGAATTATTACGGCTGCGGAATGGGATAAAATTGAGCGTGGTATCAAGCAGCGCATTAAAGCTTTAAATTTATTTATTAAAGATATTTATAATGAACAATTCATTATAAAAGATGGCATTGTTCCAGCCGATTTAATTTACTCGTGCCCTAATTATTTACGCGAGATGAAAGGGGTTAAAGTGCCACATGATGTTTATGTACATATTGCTGGTGTCGATTTAATACGAAATAATGATGGCGAATTTTATGTGCTTGAGGATAATTTAAGAACACCTTCTGGAGTGAGCTATATGCTTGAAAACAGAGAGATCTCAAAACGGTTGTATCCAGGTATTTTACCAAAAAATAATGTACGCTCTGTTTCTAACTATCCTAACTTACTATATAAAAAATTACAAGAGTTATCCTACCACAACAATCCTAATATCGTATTGCTGACTCCTGGTATTTATAATTCAGCTTATTATGAGCACACAACCTTGGCACGTCTCATGGGTATTGAGTTGGTTGAAGGAAGTGACTTGGTTGTGAAAAATCATTTCGTGTATATGAAAACCACCAACGGTTTAAAGCAAGTCGATGTCATTTATAGACGAGTTGATGACGACTTTTTAGATCCGCTTGAGTTTAATGCCAAAAGTGTTCTAGGTGTTGCCGGTATTATGTCTGCTTACAGAAAAGGTAACGTAAATATTATCAATGCGCCAGGAACTGGTGTTGCCGATGATAAAGCAACCTATGTGTATGTACCCGATATGATTAAGTACTATTTAGATGAAGATCCTATTTTAAAAAATATTGAAACCTATCAATTAGGACGTCCAGACGAACTAAAATATGTTATTGACAACATTAAAACCATGGTTATAAAAAAGACCGATGGAAGTGGTGGTTATGGCATGTTGATGGGACATGAAGCCACTGATGACGAGATTAAAGACTATCTCGAAAACCTAAAGAAAAAACCTGAAAACTTTATCGCACAACCCATTTTAAAGTTATCCACGGCGCCTTGTTATATAGATGGACAATTATCACCTCGCTGCATAGATTTAAGACCATTTGCTTTATCTGGTAAAGATGGTATAGATATTTGTCCGGGTGGACTAACACGTGTAGCTCTTAAAAAAGGCTCATTAGTTGTGAACAGTTCACAAGGCGGAGGAAGTAAAGACACGTGGGTAATTCAATAAATCTGAAAAAAATAACATATGTTAAGTAGAGTAGCAAATAATCTTATCTGGTTAGAACGATATATGGAACGTGGTAACGGTATTTTAAGTTTGCTTAAAGTAAATTATTATGCTAACCAAGACTCCCCTGAATTATTTTCGTGGGAACCTATTATACAAAATTATAATGCTTCGGGTAAACCATTTCAAACTGAAGACGCCATTGAATGTATCGAATTTTTGGTGTTTAATGCTGAAAACCCAAACTCCATTTTAAATTTAGTTATTAAAGCCCGAGAGAATGCCCGGAGTGTTCAAGAACATATTTCTAGAGAGATATGGCTCGCTATCAATAACTATTACCTGTATTTAACGCGAAAAGATTTAATCACAAAGCTAAGGGAAGAAGACCCTATTGCATTTCTAGATGAATTAAAAAAATATCATTTAATCCATAATGGTACGATGGATACGACGCAAGAAAGAGGTCCTGCTTATTACTTTATGAATGTTGGTAAATTCTTAGAACGTGTAATACAAATTTCAGATTTCACAGAAATGAAACTTGTTGAAATTGCTAAAACATCAGATAGTTTAGAACAAAGTTTCTACTGGAAAAATCTTTTGCTATCTATTGGCGGATATCAATTATATTTAAAAAAGCATAAATCATCTTTTCAAGAAAACCATGTAATTACGATGATTTTTCAAGATAAATTATTCCCAAGATCGATGTATTATTGTGTGAGTAAATTAAGTCAGCACATTAATCAACTAATTCAAATTCAAGAGCTAGATAAAAACAATACCGAATTTTTACTAGGAAAACTTGAAAGTACCATAAAGTACACCACTATTGAAGGTATTAACGAACAAGGGCTTCATAAATTTATTCTCGGTATTAAAGAAGATATTAGAAACATTTCTATGAGTATAAACACAGTTTATTTTTCACATTCTAGCTAATTAATCCGTTTATCATGGCAACCTTTTATATAAAACACCTTACTAAATACACATATAGCAACAACGTAATAGACGCAGCTAACCAAATAAAGTTGTATCCTATCAACGATAATTTTCAAAAAGTTGTGCAACAACATATTGTTATAAATAATGCATTGCCATTTATAGACACTTATTTAGATTTTTATAACAATCTTGTAGGGACCTTTATGATTATCGAACCGCATCATTATTTATCTATTGAATCCAACGTTGATGTAATTACCTATCCAAAACTATTACCTGAAGATAGCGCCAATGTAACTGCACAATGGAATGAGTTAAAAAGCCTAGAAAATCATACAGATTATTTCGATTTTTTAATGTATCGCAAATTTAAAGGCACTCAAGATGTTTTAGAGTTGTTAAGTAATTTAGATAAAGCCACAAAAACGCCATATACTATGTTACAGGAACTTTGTGATTATGTATTCCAAAACTTCAAATACAGTAAAGGCATTACAACAGTCGATACCACAATAGATGAAGCATGGGAATTAAAAGCAGGTGTTTGTCAAGATTTTACCAATATTTTGTTACAAATGGTAAGAATGCTAGGAATACCAGCCCGTTACGTAAGTGGTTATGTTTTTACAAACGATGAAATTACTCGTGGTGAGGGAGCAACTCACGCCTGGATAGAAGCCTTCATCCCTTTTTATGGTTGGTTAGGTTTCGATCCAACCAATAATATCATTGCAAATGAAAACCACGTGCGCTTAGCTGTTGGAAAAAACTACAATGACTGTTCACCTCTAAAAGGTGTCTTTAAAGGAAATGTAGAAGAAGAACTGTCAGTAAAAGTAAATGTAAGTACCACTAAAAATAGTACTAACTCAAACCACTTTGTAACCGATGCAGAACCCGACGAAACCATAAACAGTTTTCAAAAAAATCAGGAAATTATTCATCTACAACAGCAACAGCAGCAGCAGCAGCAATAGTAAAAATTCTATTAAAATAACTCCGTTTTTTCTAAGATTTAAACTAAAATCGATTTAACACTCTGTAAATCATCATTAAAAGGTTATTTGTATGGTTATACAATACCATTACTAAAACGTAACATATTTATATTTGACTCGTCAATTAATTATAACAACATGTAAAACGGGATGATTTATAAAAAACAACCACTTCTAAAAACATTATATTGGATTATTAGAATAAGCATGGGAATTACATTTATTCTATCGGGCATAAGAAAAATGCCAGGAGTTAAATTTACTGCACTTTCTATAGACAATCCAGTAGGTTTTTACTTTGAAGCAATGCATGAGACTGGTTTCTATTGGAATTTCATAGGCTACTTCCAAATAGCAATTGGTATTCTCATATTTTTTAATCGTTTTGTTGTTGTTTCTAGTCTATTTATGATGCCGGTTACAATAAATATTTTTTTAATATCCATTTCTTTAAATATGAAAGGCACGCCTATAATCACATCAATGATGTTATTAGGTAATTTGTTTTTGCTTTTATGGCATTTTAAAAATTATAGAACGATTTTTATAAAGGCCATTTAATGAGATAAATACGTTAGCAGAAAAATAACCAAAACCTACTTTAAGTTTATAAGAATTTTTAGATAACATAGTACACCGCTAGATATAAGGCATTAAAACGAACTCTTTTCAATAAATTAACCATCATTATGACTAACCAATAATCGATGATAAAATTCTTTAGAAAAATTAGTTCATGTTTATATACTAAAATTAACAGAAAAAATCGCTCAATGAATTGATGCAAAAATAAAATGTAACGTAAAATGAACATTCTGAAAAATTTATTTATAAATCCAAACTCTAAAACCCTTCGTGCCGGTTGGCGCATATTGATGTTTGGAGTATTTTTTGTTCCTATTAACTTAGGCCTTACTTTTGGAGTGCGAGAAATTCTAGGCAGCCTAAAAGGTGGCGGTACCTTATGGTTTACCTTGCTTGGGATTTCGGCAACTATCGCTGCCTATATTACTCGAAAGTATATTGATAAAGAAAGTTTTATCTCACTGGGATTAAGAATAGACAAAATGGCTATACTTGATGTCTTTTCTGGAGTAGTTAATAGTGCTATAATTATGACAAGTATATATTTCACTATGCTGTTAACTGGCTTAATTGAGTTCAAAGGTTTCAGTTGGTGGACTGATATCTCTAGTCATGATATTAATTTTAATGTAGCTGTGATACCAATTATTCTTGCTGTACTTTGGGAGTTGGTTGTTGTTGCATGGTGGGAAGAACTCGTGTTTCGAGGGATTATTTTTCAAAATATGATTAAAGGTATGGGGCTTATTTGGGCTGTAATCATTTCATCAATCTTATTTGGTTTAGTCCATGCCGGCAATCCTGACGCGACCTTAATTAGTACCTTAATGATTGCTATTATTACACCACAATTAATTTATGCCTATCTTAAAACAGGACAGCTTTGGTTACCAATTGGTCTTCACTTGGGATGGAATTTCTTTCAAGCCTCTGTTTTTGGATTTGCATCTAGTGGACAAACCTCACCTAGCATGATAACGCAAAACCCTATTGGCCCAGATTGGTTAAGCGGAGGTGCTTTTGGTGCTGAAGGTAGCATTTTAATTATTCCCTTTATTATTGTATCGGTCTTTCTAATTCATTGGTGGGTGAAAGCTACGCGAGATTCAGATCAAAAATTCTTTGGCCTTTTAGTAAAACAGGAATAACTTAATTTTTATTAAAATCGTCAAGATTTACTGAATATTTCCATCTTTTTTTAGTTAAATGAAATAACGAAATCTTAGTAGAAAAGAGATAGGGTTACTAATTTTGTCGAAGTCAATTGCTTCAACCTGCATTCTAACCTTATTATTCCCTTTTGTTCTTTCTGATTTATATTCTAATTTAATGAATTGTGAACTATGTGCCCTAACGAACACTCCTAATCATCTCCCTTTACTTTTTCCTGTCAATCACATAATTAACCATCAACTCCAGTGAATTTCTAAAGTCTGATTCAGGGTAGGTACACAGCATCTGTAGGGCTTCTTCTTGAAATGCTTTCATTTTTTGTATCGCATACTCTAAACCACCATGCTCTATTACAAACGTAATTACTTCTTTCACTCTAACGATATCTTTATTGTGGTTTTTAATGGAGTTAATTAACCACCCTTTATCGTTTTTAGATGCTTGATTTAACACATATATTAAAGGCAAGGTCATTTTTTGCTCTTTAATGTCAATACCAGTGGGTTTTCCTATTTGCGCATCGCTGTAATCAAATAAATCGTCTTTAATTTGAAATGCCATTCCAATCAACTCACCAAATTTTCTCATGGTTTCTACATGCTGAGATTCTGGTTTTACTGATGCAGCTCCTAAACTACAACAAGCTGCAATAAGCGTTGCTGTTTTTTGACGAATAATTTCATAGTAAACTGCTTCGGTTATATCAAGTTTGCGCGCCTTTTCAATTTGAAGCAATTCACCTTCACTCATCTCTCTTACCGCAATCGAGATGATTTTAAGTAAATCAAAATCGTTATTATCAATCGATAACAACAATCCTTTTGAAAGTAGATAATCCCCTATTAAAACGGCTATTTTATTTTTCCAAAGGGCATTAATAGAAAAAAAACCGCGTCGTCTATTGCTATCATCTACCACATCATCATGAACCAAGGTAGCGGTATGAATTAATTCAATCACCGATGCACCTCTAAAGGTACGCTCACTAATTTCACCATTAGATACCATTTTTGCAACTAGAAACACAAACATCGGTCGCATTTGTTTGCCTTTTCGGTTAACGATATAATGGGTAATTCTATTAAGTAAGGCAACCTTACTAGACATAGAGAGCTGAAACTTTTGTTCAAAAAGTTCCATCTCATAGGCGATAGGTTGTTTTATTTGTTCTACAATCTTCATGCGAAGCGTCAAAGATACTATTTAGATTGAATAATGATAAAAAACAATGTGTTTGAATGCGTATTTTTAACTTCTTTTTATGACTTATTTGCTAATTGTCCACAGGCTGCATCAATATCTTTACCTCTACTTCTTCGAACATTCACTACAATTCTATTTTGCTCTAAATGTCTAATATATTGCTGAATAGCTTCACTAGACGCTTGCTGAAACTCACCATCATCAATAGGATTATATTCAATAAGATTCACTTTACAAGGTACGAATTTGCAAAACTTTACAAAGGCATCAATATCTTTTTTAGAATCATTAATATCATTCCAAACCACATACTCATAACTTATCATCCTTTTGGTTTTTGCATACCAGTACTGCAATGATTCTTTTAAATCTTCTAACGGAAAGGTTTCATTAAACGGCATAATTGATGTGCGAACACTATCAATAGCCGAGTGTAAAGAGACTGCAAGATTAAATTTAACGCCATCATCCGCCATCTTTTTTATCATTTTAGGAACACCTGATGTAGACAGTGTAATCCGTTTTGGCGACATTCCTAAACCTTCTAATGATGTAATTTTATCAATAGCTTTCATGACATTGTTGTAATTCATAAGAGGTTCTCCCATTCCCATAAACACAATATTACTTAAAGGTCTGTTAAAATACAGTTTACTTTCTTTATCAATGGCAACAACCTGGTCATAAATCTCATCCGGATTTAAATTCCGCATCCGTTTTAAGCGCGCTGTAGCGCAAAATTTACAATCTAAACTACAGCCCACTTGGCTAGACACGCAAGCTGTTGTTCTTGTTGCTGTAGGAATTAAAACGGACTCAACAATTAAACCATCATGCAATTTTACGGCATTTTTCACAGTACCATCACTACTACGTTGCATGGTGCTTACCTCGATATTATTAATAACAAAGTGGTCCTCAAGCATCTGCCTAGTTTCTATTGATATGTTAGTCATATCGTCAAAACTATATGCCGATTTTTGCCATAGCCATTCGTATACTTGATTGCCACGAAATGCTTTATCGCCTTGTTTTTCAAAGAAATCTCTTAGTTGCTCTTTGGTTAAAGCACGTATGTCTTTTTTTTCTATTGCCATAAGTTGTGTAAAAATAGTGAAACGATTTTCGAAATACGATTTTTGATTTGTGATTTGTGATTTGCTGTTTGAAGTTTTGATTTGTATTGGCGATTGAGGCTTTATTGAAGCTCCTTTTATGCTGTTGCGCTGATGCAACATAAAAAAGCCTCCAATAAAAGAGGCTTTTTTATATAAAATATTTGACGTAATCTCTTAGATAACTAACATGGCATCTCCATAGCTATAAAATTTATAGCCTTCTTTGATAGCTTCTGCATAGGCCTTTTTTATTAAATCATGACCTGCAAAGGCAGACACCATCATTAACAGGGTTGATTTTGGTGTATGAAAATTCGTAATCATGCAGTTTGCAATACTAAATTCATACGGTGGGAAAATAAATTTGTTAGTCCAACCATCAATTTCATTCAATAAGCCATTTGAAGATACGGCACTTTCAATGGCGCGCATAGCCGTTGTACCTACTGCACAAACACGCTTTCTATTTTTTATACCTGTATTTACAATATCTACGGCCTTACTATCAATACGAAGTTCTTCACTATCCATTTTATGTTTTGAAAGATCTTCAACTTCTACTGGATTAAAGGTTCCTAAACCAACATGAAGTGTGACTTCTGCAAAATTAACCCCTTTAATTTCTAATCGCTTTAGCAAATGTTTAGAGAAATGTAATCCTGCCGTTGGTGCTGCTACAGCGCCCTCATTTTTAGCAAAAATGGTTTGGTAACGCTCTTCGTCCTCTGGCTCTACCTCCCTTTTAATATACTTTGGAAGTGGTGTTTCTCCTAATTCATTCAATTTTTTACGAAACTCATTGTATGATCCATCAAAAAGAAAACGAAGGGTACGACCTCTAGATGTTGTGTTATCAATAACTTCTGCAACGAGCATATCATCATCACCAAAATATAACTTATTACCAATACGAATTTTACGAGCTGGATCTACTAAAACATCCCACAAACGTTGTTCTTCATTTAGCTCTCTTAATAAAAACACTTCAATTCTAGCGCCCGTTTTTTCTTTATTACCATATAATCTAGCAGGAAATACTTTCGTGTCATTAAGAATTAGCACATCATCTTCATTAAAATAATCAATAATATCTTTAAATAATTTGTGTTCAATGGTTTGCTTTTTTCTATCTATAACCATTAGGCGTGCCTCGTCTCTATGTTCTGATGGATATTCTGCTAATAATTCTTCAGGTAAATTGAAGCCAAAGTGTGATAATTTCATCTTTAAGTTTTAATTGTTTTTTTGAAAGGCTGCAAATATACAATCTCAAAGTAGGCCTTGTCAAGTAAATGGATGATTATTATTTAGTTATTTCAAAACCTATAGATTTTAAGTCGTCCCAAAAGCTAGGGTAAGACTTTGTAACAACATAAGCATGTTGAATAATAATGTTTGTTTTTAAAGCAAGGGGGGCAAAGGCCATAGCCATTCTGTGGTCATTATAAGTAGCAATTGACACCATATTTTTTATAGATTTAGATTCATAAAGATGCAAAGATTCGTTGGTTATTTCCACCTTTCCACCTAATTTTTCAATCTCAGTTTTTAAGGCGACCAACCTATCTGTTTCTTTTATTTTAAGGGTATGTAATCCTGTTAAATCACATGATACCCCTAGGGCAAAACAGGTAACCGCAATGGTTTGAGCAATATCTGGTGCATTTTGTAAATCTAGTGTTAAAGACTCACTATTAATTTTTTCCTTTATAAGTGTAATCATATTACCGTTAAAAACCGTGCTTACACCAAAATGCTTATAAATATCTTTGAGTGCAGAATCACCCTGTAACGATTCTTTTTTATAAGAAGACAATGTTATTTCTGTTCCAATCTCACTTAAAGCTACAATGCTATAAAAATAAGAGGCCGATGACCAATCAGACTCAACCAATAATGTTTTTGTTTTTAAATTTTTAGCATTAGGTTTTATAGTAATGATATTGTCTTTAAAAATAGATTCAACCCCTATTTCATCTAACAAACTTAAAGTCATTTTTATATAGGGAATAGACGTTATCTCTCCTTCAAGTAATAGTTCTAATCCGTTTTCAAGTTTTGACGCAATAAGTAATAAGGCAGAAATGTATTGACTACTTACATTAGCGTTAAGCGTTACTTTTGATATTGATAATTTTTCCCCTTTGATTTTTAATGGTGGAAAGCCCTCGTTTTCATGATATGTAATATCGGCTCCTAACTCCTGTAACGCCTCTACTAATATTTCGATGGGACGCTCCTTCATACGCTCTGAACCCGTTAGAATAACTTCTCGTTCATTTTGAATAGCAAAAAAGGCTGTTAAAAATCGCATTGCAGTACCTGCATGATGAATATCGACAATATCATCTTTAGACTGTAATGCCTTAGTCATTAATTGGCTATCATCAGAATTAGATACATTTTCTATTTTCAGTTCAGGATATAATGCTTGCAGTAACAACAATCTATTGGTTTCACTTTTTGAACCTGTAATTTCAATAGTTGATTGCTTTTTTACAGTTGATTTTTGAAGAGTAAGATTCATATAACTAAATAAAAAAACTTCATAAAAGAAGCGCTCAAAGATACTTATTATTTATTTTAATTTTTCGTTATTATGATGCCTATCATGGTCTCTTTTGGCCTTTAAATCTAATTTTTTGTTAAAAGCTTCTTGCAAATCAACACCTGTTTGATTGGCTAAACATAACACTACAAACAGCACATCGGCCAATTCTTCACCAAGATCTTTACCTTTATCACTTTCTTTTTCACTTTGCTCACCGTAACGTCTAGCAATAATACGAGCCACTTCACCAACCTCCTCAGTAAGTTGGGCCATGTTAGTAAGCTCGTTAAAATAGCGTACACCGTGTTCTTTAATCCATGTATCAACTTCTAGCTGTGCGTTTTGAATATTCATTGTAATTTTTTTAAATGCGTATAAAAATAATAAAATTAGCAAGCATGGAATAAAAATATATTTTATTTCATTTAAAATCCTCCTTAATCCCATTCAGAAAAAAACTTTTCAATTCCAATAGGTGATACTTTAATTACTTGAAAGGGTAAGAAAAATCGAGAATTATTATACGGTATAAAAAATCCAATTCCTTTTCCTACAGTTGTCATTGCATCCAGCACTCCATGCGAAAGTGTTGAAAGGAAAATCACTAAAAACCAAAGGCTCTTGTTTTGTTTTCCAAATAAGCCCATTAATAATAAAGCCCATAATACAGTAAACAATATAGAGTGCGTAAAACCTCTATGGCCAAAGGGATGTGCGTATGAAATACCAAGTTCAAAAGTTAATACATCAAAAGAAAGTATAGTTGAAAAAAAACTGCAATAGCAACCATTTAACACGCTTTTTATCAATGGCATTAACCAAAGTATAACCAACAACACTATGCCCAAAAATAGAAGCCATGTAAGCTTTATATTTTTTTAAATATAATCAACTTGAAAAGAAAAATCTTGAGTTTTTGGTATGAAAACTCGTTTTTGATAACATAATTTATTGATAATCATCAAAATAAAATTAAAAAAGTTAATACTTTGTTAAAAAAAATAATTAAATTAGGCTCTTACTAACCAACCAATCAACTAAAATGATCACAAAAAAAACCCGTTTTGAAAAAAGTCACTTTGAGTTCCTAAGGTTACTCGATTTCCTCACTTTATTAGGATTATTAACACTTATCGTTCTTTTTGCCAACTCAGTTATAGACCTTGCAACATCTTGGAATATTGAAATTTTTTCAGATAAAATTGCTGATTTAAATTTTCCTTTCAAAGTTTAAAAACTGAATTTTCAGAACTTTACAACTATCTTTATTCTTTATTTTTAGAATCAATTATTATTGTAACGGGTCCTTCATTTAATAATTCCACTTTCATATCGGCACCAAATTGCCCAGTTTGAACTTGTTTGCTCAAATCTGACTCTAATTGTTTTATAAAAGCGTTATATAATGGAATAGCAACATCTGGTTTAGCCGCTTTAATATAACTGGGTCTATTGCCTTTTTTTGTGGAAGCGTGCAATGTAAATTGGCTTACTAAGGCAATTTCACCATTAACATCTTTTATAGAAGCATTCATGATTTCATTTTCATCGGGAAATACACGAAGATTTACAATTTTATTTGATAACCAATTAATATCATCTTGTGAATCCTCATTAACAATTCCTAAAAAAACTAAAAGCCCCATATTAATTGATACCACTTTAACGCCTTCAATGGTAACACTTGCATTTGAAACACGCTGAATAACTACTTTCATAAACTAGCTTTTATTCTTTTTCCCAATTATCAGTTCTGTAATGTTCGTCTTCACCTTCGAGTATTTGTAAATAACTTCGGTATCTTGAAAAAGCAACTTCCTTATTATCTAATGCTTTTTTAACGGCACAATGTGGCTCTTTTATATGCAAACAGTTATTAAATTTACAATCTTGTTTCAATTTAAAAAATTCAGGAAAATAATCCCCAACTTCTTCTTTATCCATATCTACCACCCCAAAACCTTTTATTCCAGGCGTATCAATAATTTTAGCTCCAAAACTCAAATCAAACATTTCAGCAAACGTCGTAGTATGTTGCCCTTGCATATGAAGCATTGAAATTTCTTTAGTCTTAATATTCAAATCTGGTTCTATGGTATTAACCAAAGTAGATTTTCCAACCCCTGAATGACCTGAAAACATGCTTACCTTATCATGCATTAATGCTTTCACCTTATCTACATTTTCACCTGTTTTTGCAGAAACACCGATACATTCATAACCAATTTTCCTATAAACATGCGATAAATATTTCACCTCTGAAAGCATGTCTTTATCATAGGTGTCAATTTTATTAAATAACAATACTGTTTTAATAGAATAGGCATTCGCAGTTACTAAAAACCGATCGATAAAACTGGTTAATGTAGGTGGATTATTAATAGTAATCATTAAAAAAACCAAATCTATATTAGCCGCTATAATATGTGTCTGCTTTGATAAATTGACTGATTTTCTAACAATGTAATTTGCTCTATCATGAATATTAAAAATAACACCCGACTCTTGGTCATTATCCGTTTCCAACTCAAAATCCACATAATCGCCAACAGCAATAGGATTGGTGCTTTTAATACCTTTTATCCTAAATTTACCTTTAATACGACATTCGTAAGTCTCACCTAGTGCTGTTTTTACGGTGTACCAACTTCCTGTAGATTTATAAACAAGTCCTGTCATATTGTTTCCAAAAGTAGTTTAAAATAATTATTTTTAGCATAAGAATATCTTTATATTAGCAACTTAATTTTAACAAAACCAACAACATGAAAAAAATTTTATTCATTACCGTATTAGCATTAATATCCTTTATTGATGTAAATGCACAAGTTGAGTACAAAATTGTTACGAGTGTTGAATCTATTGTGCCAAGTGGACTAGGAAGATCTCGTTTAATCTCAGCTGTTGAAGAAAAAAACTATAAAGATTTTACAACTGAACAAACTGAAGATGACAATACACGAAATAAATCTAACAGAGGAAATATAAGAGTTAAAGATTTTGAAGAAACGAAACTATTAAACTTTTATAATATTGCTGGAATTAGATTTCAGAATATTGCAGCTAATGATGCCGTTGTTGGTTCAAAAATTAATGCCATGATTGAAGAAGGCTGGGAATTAGCCTTTGTTACTAGTGCTGTTGAAAGTGATAGTGGTAAAGACGATGGACAAGGAATTTTTATTACACGTTATCTTTTTAAAAGGAATAAACAATAACAGTATGAGTACAAAATACCCTCACAGATATGTGAGGATATTTTGTATTACTTATCAACCACCAGCAACCAAAAGTAAAACACCAAGACCAAGTGCCACAAAAAGCAAATAACTGATTACTGCGCCAGCGCCAATATAGACTCCTGACGCAACAGTAGAGCCAGCTTTATTTTTTGTTTTAACATAATCCACTAAATTTTCTTCTATAGGGAATCTTTTATTTTTGGAGTACCATTGTTTTTTAAAATAACCATAATAATTATCATCTTCTTTGGTTAATTTATTAAAACTCATTTTAGAGTTATCTTTATAAAACACCTTTGAATTGGAATTAGCTTCTACAGCCTCATCAAGAGTAAGTGGTTGAGACTTGTAAATTGTACAACTTTGAAGCACTATTAATAAAAATAGTAGCAGAATTAATCTAGAGATATTTATATGGTGGTTAGTTTATTTATTTAAATTTATATTTTTTTTCAAAATCACAAAAAAATCCTTAATCAAATATATTTCAATTTATAAACATAAAAAAGCCTCGCAATTGCGAGGCTTTTTTATGTTTAATGATTTAATATTTTTTCCTGATGGTTTATAGATTCTTGATGAATAGCTTTAAACATTTTTAAAATGAATTCTTCACTCAATCCATGATCTTGCCCTTCTAAAACCATCCTGCCTAAAATCTCATTCCAACGTTTGCTTTGTAACACGGCTACATTTTTCTGCTTTTTAAGAGTTCCAATGCCATCTGCTGCTTGCATCCGTTTTCCTAATAACTCAATAATTTGATTATCAACCACATCTATCTGAGCTCTTAAATTATCAAGCGCCTTATTGTACTCTTCTTCAGAGTTAGATTCTTTTCTAATTTTTAAATCTTTCATGATTTGAATTAATGTCTTCGGCGTTACCTGTTGCGAAGCATCACTCCAAGCCTTGTCAGGATCATAATGTGTTTCTATCATTAACCCATCGAAATTCAAATCTAAAGCTGCCTGAGATACATCAAAAATCATATCTCTTTTGCCTGTTATATGTGACGGGTCATTAATTAAAGGAATATCTGGATATTTATTTTGAAACTCAATAGCCAACTGCCATTCAGGGTTATTTCTATATTTCGTTTTTTCATACGTTGAAAAACCCCTATGTATAGCTCCTATATTTTTAACACCGGATTTATAAATTCTTTCAATACCACCAAGCCACAACGCCAAATCTGGATTTACCGGGTTCTTAATTAAAACTGGTTTATCAGTTCCATCTAAAGCATCTGCAATTTCTTGCATTATAAAAGGACTCACCGTTGACCGTGCTCCTATCCACAATAAATCGATATCGTGTTCTAAAGCTAATTTTACATGCGCTGCATTGGCAACTTCTGTACACACTTTCATGCCAGTTTCTTCCTTTACTTTTTGCAACCATTTTAATCCTAATGCACCTACACCTTCAAACATTCCGGGACGTGTTCTAGGTTTCCAGATTCCTGCTCTAAAATAACTCACATCAGTATCTTTTAACTCATGCGCAATTTTTAATACTTGTTCTTCTGTTTCAGCACTGCAAGGTCCTGCAATTACTAGTGGATGATCTAATTTCAAATCATCTAACCAGGTTCTCATTTCATTTTTGTTTTCCATAATTTTACTGCTTAAGCAATTCCTTTTAAAATATCTTTAATATAATTGGTGTTTTTCATCTCATTAAAAATGGCTTCGAAATCATCTTGTTTCATCAAGTCTTTAAAATGAGTGAGGTTAATAATATATTCTTCTAATGTTTCAATAACATTATCTTTATTCTCCTTAAAAATAGGGGTCCACATCTCTGGCGAACTTTTGGCAAGCCTAACGGTAGAGGCAAATCCACTACCAGCCATATCAAAAATATCACGTTCATTTCTTTCCTTATCAATTACGGTTTTACCTAGCATAAATGAACTTATATGTGATAAATGAGATACATAGGCTATATGCTTATCATGCGCCTCTGGATTCATATAACGAATACGCATACCTATTGATTTAAAAAGGTCTAAAGCTTTTTCCTGAAGTTTGAATGTTGTTTTCTCTACTTCACAGATAATATTTGTTTTCCCAATAAACAAACCTTCAATGGCAGCACTAGGCCCAGAATGTTCGGTACCCGCAATAGGATGCATTGCCAAAAAATTTCTTCGCTTTGGGTGGTTTTCAACTGACTTACAAATTCCTACTTTAGTAGACCCTGCATCTATAACTAAAGCTGTGTCTGGTATCTTGTCTAAAATAATTGGCAACAACTTTACCGTGGCATCTACAGGAATTGATATAATGACTAAATCTGCTTTATCAACATCATCCAAGGAAGCTTTTTTATCAATTAATTTAAGTGATAATGCTTCATCAAGCGTTGCTTCTTTTCTACTAATACCGTGAATAATAGCATTATGATTATTCCTTTTGATCTCTATAGCAAGACTACCACCAATTAAACCAACTCCTATGATATATATATTCTTCATTATAATCTTGTAATTGCTTCTTCTAAAACTTCGGTAGTGGCACATAAAGAAAACCTTATATAACCTTCACCTTTACTTCCAAAAATAGTTCCTGGTGTTATGAAAATATGATTCTTTTTAAGAACTTCATCTATAAATTCTTCAGATTT
Source organism: Yeosuana sp. (assembly GCF_057126245.1). NCBI lineage: Bacteria > Pseudomonadati > Bacteroidota > Flavobacteriia > Flavobacteriales > Flavobacteriaceae > Yeosuana > Yeosuana sp. The sequence continues at coordinate 27,990 of NZ_DBNGMQ010000054.1, forward strand.
TAAATGGGCAGGTAATTTAGCCCAAACAAAAAGTCCCGTCGCCTCTTTATCATAGGTACAACCTAAAGCATCTGCCAATCTCCAAACTAACTTTCTGCGTTGTTTATAGACATTATTCAAAGTAGAAAACCACATATTAGTACATTTTAATGCTTCAGTAGCTCCTTTTTGAATGCCATAAAACATTCCAGAATCCATATTGCTTTTTACTTTTAAAATATTGTTAATATGCTTGCTATCTCCAACTACCATACCTACGCGCCATCCAGCCATATTAAAAGTTTTACTCAAGGAGTTAAGTTCTAAACAAACCTCTTTAGCGCCTTCAACACTTAAAATACTTTTAGGGTGATCACTTAAAACAAAACTATAAGGATTGTCATTTACAATTAAAATATCATGCTTTTTACCAAACGCTACCAATTCTTCGAATAGAAATTTACTAGGTTGTGCTCCCGTTGGCATGTGCGGGTAATTTACCCACATAATTTTCACCTTGCTTAAATCTTGTTTTGATACTATTTTTAAATCTGGCATCCAATTATTGTCAGCATCCAATTCATAAAAAACAGGTGTTGCTCCTACTAATTTTGTAACCGATTGATAGGTTGGATATCCCGGATTTGGAATCAACACCTCATCTCCTTCATTTAAGTAGGCCATAGAAATATGCATAATGCCTTCCTTACTTCCCATTAAAGGTAGAATCTCATTTTGCGGACTCAAAGACACCTGGAAATGTTCTTTATAAAATTCAGAAATAGCATCTCTTAACTCTGGTAATCCCTGATAACTCTGGTATTTATGAGCATTCGGACTTGAAAAACTATCTGTTATAGCATCAATTACTTTTTGAGGTGGTTGCAAATCTGGACTTCCAATTCCTAAATTGATGATTGGTTTTCCATTAGCTATAAGCATATTAACTTCTCTTAATTTCTTAGAAAAGTAGTATTCTTCAACGGTATGCAATCTGTTAGCTACTTCAATCATAACTTTGCATTTTTATATTCACCTAAAACTTTTAATCCTTGACACATAATATTTAAAATAGATTTCGCCTTATCAAAATCTGAATACGTTTCAAAAGTGACATCGACAAAAAAAGCATATTTCCAAGGTTTCTCAATAATTGGCAACGATTGTATTTTTGTTAAATTCAGTTTACAATCACTCATAACATTTAGAATAGTCGCTAAACTTCCTCTTTTATGATCTGACTCAAATTTTAATGACGCCTTATTAATTTCCTCTTTAGGAAATTCTGAATTAGTTCGTTTTACAATAACAAAACGTGTTTCGTTATGTTTTATAGATTGTATGCTGTGTGCTAACACATCTAACTCAAAAAGCTTGGCTGCATATTCACTAGCAATAGCGCCGATATTTTTAAGTTGGTTGTTATGAATACGCTCTGCCACCTCAGCCGTATCTTTGTCTTCTACCAATTTAATATGTGGGTAATTTTTAAAAAACTCTTTACACTGGAGTAATGCCATTGGATGAGAATATACTTCCTCAATATCTTCAATACGTTGGTTAGGCCAAGCCATTAAGCAATGTTGTATATCTAAATAATGCTCCCCCACTATATGCAAATAATGATTATCAATCAAGGCATAATTTGGAATGATAGACCCTGCAATAGAATTTTCTAACGCCATAATAACAGCATCACTTTCTTTGCTTATTAAGGATTCTACAACTCTATCAAATGTTAAGCACTCTATAACATTCACAGATTTATCAAAATATTGCTGTGACACAATATGATGATATGATCCTTTTATTCCTTGTATGGCAACAGTATTTATCATATATCAAAAAAAAGTCCCGATTTCCATCGAGACTTATATTCAAATTTATATTTCTTATAAATTACACATACAACGTCTCGATTCTTTTGCTAAAAAAGAAATAGAAAAAGTTGCTAAAATATGTATAACCTATAGTTGTTTTCATAATTGTGGGGCTAAAGTAAATAATATTTTAACAAATCAAAATTGAACAACCATTTTTTTATTATTATTTTAAAAGTTTTAAAGATTTTAAGGCAAAGCTCCAAATAAATTATATAATCGCTATTTTTGAGCAAACAATTTTAATTATGTCAATAGAGGTAGAAGGCGTTTCAAAACTTTACGGAACACAAAAAGCATTAAACAATGTTTCTTTTAGTGTTGGAAGACCAGAAATTGTTGGTTTTTTAGGTCCAAATGGTGCTGGAAAATCGACCATGATGAAAATTTTGACCACATTTATAAGCGCTTCTGAAGGAACAATTAAAGTGAATGCCTTTGATGTTAAACAAGAACAAAAAAACGTACAAAAAAGTGTCGGGTATTTACCTGAAAACAATCCGTTGTATTTAGAGATGTATGTTAAGGAGTATTTAAGTTTTAATGCTCAAGTTTATAAAGTCTCAAAAGAGCGCATTCACGAAGTTATTGAGCAAACTGGATTAACACCAGAATCACATAAAAAAATAGGTGAGTTATCTAAAGGATACAGACAACGCGTAGGTTTGGCTTGCGCTTTATTGCATAACCCAGACGTTTTAATTCTTGATGAACCTACTACAGGTTTGGACCCAAATCAATTGGTTGACATCAGACATTTGATAAAAACTATTGGGCAAACAAAAACTGTGTTTTTATCAACACACATTATGCAGGAAGTGGAGGCCATGTGCGACCGTGTAATTATTATAAATAAAGGAGCCATTGTGGCTGATAAAAAACTACAAGAGCTTAGAGATGGAAAAGAGCAAACCGTTATTGTTGAGTTTGATTATCGCGTAGAAGAAGCTTTTTTAAAGAATTTACCTATGGCGAAAAGTCTGATTAATCCACATGGTTTTGTTTATGAAATAACCTTTAAAACCTCTGAGGATATGCGCTCTCATGTGTTTGATTTTGCACACGACAATCAACTTAAAATTTTACAATTAAATCAAAAGAATGTAAGTTTAGAAAGTTTGTTTAGAGAATTGACCAGTAATTAATTTTCAAAAATAAGTTTTCCTTTATATTGCTCTTCAACCTCTACTATTGGTGGTTGATCCACACAAATAACATCACCAGTTCCTGATATTTTACCTGTAATTTTTTGAACGGGATTCAAGATCATATCATTAGAGCTTCTATTCCAAATAGTTATATTTTGAGCAATTAGATCTCTTGCTTCAAAACGAGATGTTCCAGCTGCAAAGGTGACATTTAAACTATTTGTCGTGCCTGAAATATAGCCATTAGATAAATTATTAAAAACAACACTAAATGAGATGTTATCAATCTCCAAATAAAAATTACCCACTGTAAAAGTATCTGGAGCATAATAATCTTCTGATAAAATAGTTAAACTTGGATAGGTTAAAATCCCATCTGAACGGATATCATATTGGGTTGAACTTCTAATTTCTGTAATATTTGGTGATGTTACATACACTTTGGTAATGCCATAATCACGCAGGTAATTGCAGGTATTTTTATCGGTCAAAATTAATTTGCCATCTACTACAACAGCTTCAACATCATTAAAAAGTTTTTTTCCTGTTTCAATAATCACTTTTTGGCCTAATCCGTCTTTAATAATCAATTCAATATCACGATTTACTAAAATTTTATTAAACGTTTCTAAGGTTACTTCCTGCTGAATAATGACCCCCGTTGTTTGAAAACAGTCGCCAGTATTTTCACTATTGCATGACACAAGGAAAGCAATAAATACGATGTAAATTATTTTTCTCATAACCTTACTCCTATTCCAAATTCAACGGCTTCAGCTTTAGCTGCGTGCGACTTTAAAGTTAAAGCTCCAAACCATTTTTTTCCAAAATAACGCTTTAATCCCACTCTAAGATACGTTCTCCCTTCAAAATCAAATGGATAATACACATAGTAACCAAATTGTGAGACAATAGACATTCTGTTCACGAATAACTCATGCCCAACAAACAGTCCAACGCGCTTATAATCTTCATTGCCTGTTATTGGCTCTTCAGGGAACGATACCAATCGATAATAAATATATTCCTTTAAAAAATTAGAAAAGAATACATCGCTTCCAAACTGAAAGGCACTTTTTCTATTGATGCGTTTATCTGCATAGGCTGAAAATGTATAAAAGGAAAACTGACCACTTCCTACCACATCACTTTCATTTACACCGCTTCTAAAGACTAAGTTATATTTAATTGGTTCTTTATAATTTTTACTTAACTCAGTATTATCTGGGAAGATATATTCCGGTTGCTCAGTATCTAAACTATAATTCACTCCTACATTAAAAGTCATTGAATTTATACTTGTATTAGGTGCTTTTACATTCGCATTAGAATAATGTATCATAGATAACCCTACTTGTATTCCAAATCGATCAAATAAGTGTTCTTTTTTATAATTAAGCATCACATAGGTACTGCTCATTATTTTAGAGCCAAAAGCATTATTTCTGTAGTTATCAATTTTATCGTAAGGATTTGTTGTAAGTGCTAACCCTTGTCCTATACGCAACATGATGTTTCGCTTTAAAAAATAAAAATTATAATGTGCATATAAAGAATAATTCTTCCCTAAAACATCATTTTTTAAATTTTGATACGCAAAAGAAATACCGTAATCTGGGTAGTTGTAAAATTGTTCCCATGTTTCGTTTCCAAAGGTTTTTTTATTCCAACTTAAAATAACGCCTTCAGGATGCCCCTTAATTAAATGGAGAATATCGTTATTATGTAGGGCAATATTTCCTTTAAAATAATTAATATCTACATAAGAAGATTCCTCATTATTTTGTGAAAAACAAAAGCTATAAATAGCACAACAAATACAGGTGAAAAATAGCCTCATAAATAAGTTTTACTCGGCAAAAATAACGGAATATTTAAAACAACTGTGATGCAATCGCCTTTATATTATCACTTTTACCCATGGAGTAGTAATGAAGTACTGGAACACCCGCATCTTTTAATTCTTTAGATTGCTGAATCGCCCATTCAACTCCTACCTGGCGCACTTGCTTATTATCTTTACAAGCATCAACCGCATTAATAAGGTCTTCTGGGATATCAATTTTAAATACTTGGGGCAACAATTGCAAATGTTTCTTCACTGCAATCGGCTTAATTCCCGGAATTATTGGCACATTGATGCCGATAGCTTTGGCTTTCTCAATAAATTCAAAATACTTTTTATTATCAAAAAACATCTGAGTTACCACATAATCGGCACCGGCATCTACCTTTTCTTTAAGGCGCTTTAAATCGTTATTTAATGAAGGTGCTTCTAAGTGTTTTTCAGGATAACCAGCAACGCCAATACAAAAATTGGTCTTGTAATCAGATTCTATAACATCGTGTAAATACTTCCCTCTATTTAAGTCACTCATTTGTTTCACAAGATCGGAAGCAAAATTATTTCCACCTTCAACAGGTTCAAAATATTGTTCCCCTTTCATCGCATCACCACGAAGTGCCATCACATTATCAATACCTAAATAATGGCAATCTACCAATACGTATTCAGTTTCTTCCTTTGTAAATCCACCACATAAGACATGAGGAATCGTATCTACATTATACTTATGTTTTATGGCAGCACAAATTCCTACCGTGCCTGGTCTCATCCTTGTAATTTTTCGATCTAAAAGCCCATTTCCCTTATCAATATAAACATACTCCTCACGCGAGGTAGTCACATCAATAAAAGGCGGCTTGAAGTCCATTAAAGGATCTATATTATTATATAATTCCTCAATGCTATTACCCTTTTTTGGTGGTATAATTTCAAACGAAAATAATGTTTTTCCTTTGGCGTTTTTTAAATGTTCTGTTACTTTCATCTATCCTGAATTTATTCAGTGTATCTCTATTTTATTTTTGTCCGTTCCCTAAAGGCCGCGCTTTTCCCTATATTTTTCTTTTTACATCATTGCGAAGAAAATTTCAAATTTTCTTTAGAATATCTTAAAATCGGAAGCGATTACTTCGTCGTCACTCTCGTAATGACATTTATCTAAAACGAAAAAAAAGGTGCCGTTGCAATCGTCACTAAAGCTTTTTTTACTCTTCCACTATAGCAGGATGCAACCATTTACTTGCCTTTTCTTTTGCAATGCCTTTTCTTACAGCATAATCAGTCACTTGATCGTCTGTTATTTTCCCCAACCCAAAATATTTCGCTTCAGGATTTGCAAAATAATACCCAGAAACAGAGGCTGCTGGCCACATAGCCAAACTTTCAGTTAAGGTTACTCCTATTAATTTTTCAACCTCTAAAAGTTCCCAAATCGTTTCCTTCTCTAAATGGTCTGGACACGCAGGATAACCGGGTGCCGGTCTTATTCCTTTATAACTTTCCTTTATTAAATCCTCATTAGTTAAATTTTCATCAGTAACATAACCCCAATGCTTGGTTCGTACTTGCTTATGTAAATATTCAGCAAAGGCTTCAGCAAATCTATCGGCTAGAGCTTGCGCCATAATCGCATTATAATCGTCATCCCTAGCTTTAAATTGTTCAGCTAATTCTTGAGTTCCAAAAATACTCACGCAAAACGCACCAATATAATCTTGTTTTTGCGACTCCTTTGGCGCAATAAAATCCGATAACGCAATATGAGGAATACCTTCACGCTTATCTAATTGTTGACGCAAAGTTCTAAAAACAGTAATTTCCTTTCCGTTTTTTTTAACAGAAATATCATCATCATTAATAGAATTCGCTTCAAATAATCCAAAAACTGCTTTAGGCTTCAACTGTTGTTTGGCTATGATATTTTTTAACATGGCCTGAGCATCTTCAAACAATTGTGTGGCTTGTTCACCCACAACATTATCTGTTAAAATATCTGGATATTTACCATGTAAATCCCAACTTCTAAAAAACGGACTCCAATCAACAAAAGGCAAAAGCTCTTTTAAACTTAATTGCTTTAATATTTGAACACCAATTTCTTTGGGTTTTACAATTTCCGATTGTTCCCAATCAATTTTAAATTTATTTTTTCTGGCTTCAGTAATTGAAATATATGACTTTTGCTTTCCGCGATTTAAAAACTTCTCTCTAAACTGATTATAATCTTCTTTGATTTTTGATATATAACCTTCATTCGATTTTTTATTCAGTAAATCGCCCACTACTGTTACGGCTCTGGATGCATCGTTTACATGTACCACAGCGTTTGAGTATTGCGTATCTATCTTAACGGCGGTATGCGCTTTTGATGTTGTTGCTCCTCCAATCAACAAAGGCACCGTAAAATTTTGACGTTGCATTTCTTTTGCTAAATACACCATTTCATCAAGTGATGGTGTAATTAAACCAGATAAACCAATAGCATCTACATGCTCTCTCTTCGCAGTTTCAATAATTTTTTCTGGTGGTACCATCACCCCTAAATCAATAATCTCGTAATTATTACAAGCCAAAACGACACTCACAATATTTTTACCAATATCATGTACATCACCTTTTACAGTGGCCATTAAAATCTTTCCAACGGGCTCTTGTTTTTCTGTTTTTTCAGCTTCTATAAATGGGTTTAAATACCCAACAGCCTTTTTCATAACACGGGCAGACTTCACAACCTGAGGTAAAAACATTTTTCCTGCCCCGAACAAATCGCCTACTACATTCATTCCAATCATTAAATGACCTTCAATAACATCGATAGGTTTCTCTGCTTCTAATCGAGCCGTTTCAACATCTTCAATAATAAAGGCATCAATCCCTTTAACTAAGGCATGCGTAATTCGCTCTTGCACTGGGTTTTCTCTCCAGGTTAAATCGACTCCTTTTTCTGTTTTTGAGCCTTTAACGGTTTCAGAAAAATCTAGTAAACGCTCAGTAGCATCATCACGTCTGTCTAATATAACATCTTCAACATGCTCTAATAAATCTTTTGGAATATCATCGTACACTTCTAATAGCGCAGGGTTAACAATACCCATATTCATTCCTGCTTGAATAGCATGATATAAAAATACCGAATGCATCGCTTCGCGAACACCATCATTTCCTCTAAAAGAAAAGGACACATTGCTTACACCACCGCTTACACTTACATTTGGTAAATTTTGACGGACCCAACGTGTAGCTTCAATAAAATCGATGGCATTTCTACGATGCTCATCCATACCAGTCGCTACCGGAAAAATATTTAAATCAAATATGATATCCTCTGATGAAAAACCAACCTTATTAACTAAGATATCATACGAACGCTTTGCAATTTCAATTCTTCGCTTATAATTATCGGCTTGTCCGACTTCATCAAAGGCCATAACAATAACAGCAGCACCATAACGTTTAATTTGTTTGGCTTCCCAAATGAATTTCTCCTCACCTTCTTTTAAAGAAATGGAATTTACGACACATTTCCCTTGCACTACTTGAAGTCCCGCTTCAATGATTTCCCATTTAGAACTATCAATCATAATTGGCACTCTTGAAATATCGGGTTCAGCAGCAATTAAATTTAAAAAACGAACCATAGATTCTTTGCCATCAATAAGACCGTCGTCAAAATTTACGTCAATAATTTGTGCGCCTCCATCAACCTGATGACGAGCTATCTCAAGCGCCTCATCAAATTTCTCCTCTTTGATAAGTCTTAAAAACTTACGAGAGCCCGCAACATTAGTGCGCTCACCAACATTTATAAAGTTACTGTTTTCATTAAGGACAAGCGGTTCAAGTCCTGATAAATGCATGTATTTTGTTTGAGTAATCTTCATTAAACTATCGCTTCTAAAACTTTACGTGGTTTATACTTTGCGGCTATTTCTGCAATGACTTTTATATGTGCGGGTGAGGTTCCACAACAGCCTCCAATAATATTTATTAAATTCTTTTTTAAATACTCCTCTATCTGAGCTCCCATTTGCTCTGGTGTTTCATCATATTCACCAAACGCATTCGGCAACCCTGCATTTGGATGTGCTGATATAGCAAAATCAGTCTTTCCTGCAATGGCTTCTAAATGAGGTTGCAATAAATTAGCCCCTAAAGCACAATTAAATCCAACAGACAATAAGGGAATATGCGATACCGAGATTAAAAATGCTTCAGCTGTTTGACCTGATAAAGTTCTGCCCGACGCATCCGTAATGGTTCCACTTAACATGATAGGGATATCAATATGCTTTTCTTCTTTTACTTCTTCAATGGCAAATAACGCTGCCTTAGCATTCAAAGTGTCAAACACGGTTTCAACCAACAACACATCTACACCGCCATCTACTAAAGCTTCTACCTGTTCTTTGTAGGCTATTCGCAATTGATTAAAAGTCACCGCTCTAAAACCGGGATCATTTACGTCTGGTGACATACTTGCAGTTCTATTCGTTGGCCCTATAGAACCTGCAACAAAACGTGGTTTATGAGATTCCTTTTTTGTAAATTCATCGGCTACTTCTCTGGCTATTTTAGCAGACTGAAAATTTAGTTCATACACTAAATCTTCCATATTATAATCTGCCATGGCAATGGTAGTTCCAGAAAATGTATTGGTTTCTACAATATCTGCACCAGCTTCAAAATACTTAGCATGTATGGTTTTAATAGCTTCTGGCTGTGTAATAGACAATAAATCGTTGTTACCTTGCAAGGGTGACGGGTAGTCTTTAAAGCGTTCGCCTCTAAAATCTTTTTCAGTGAATTTATAAGCTTGCAGCATGGTACCCATAGCACCATCGAGCACTAAAATACGTTGTTGTAAAGCTTGTTTTATATTTGACATGTTGATATATTTATATCTATCTGTCATCAAGAAAAGTAAAAAACACTCTCCGTTATCTTTCCAATATTCAGATATAAATATTAGTAGAACGTAGCACCTTCTTTACAAAATAAAGGGTTGCTAAGGCTTCAACGGGTCTGTTCCCTCTACCTTTCTTGATAACATTATTAATACATTTATGAACTAGTTTGCAAAAGTACTATATATATTCTTTTATTCACAGAAAAATAAAAAAAACTGATTTATTCAAATAACGATGAAGATAAATAACGATCTCCTCTGTCGCAAATAATAGCAACAATTACACCTTTATTAATATTTTTAGCTATTTGCAAAGCACTATACACAGAACCTCCACTACTCATACCTGCAAACACACCTTCTTCTTTTGCCAAACGCTGTGTCGTTGTTTTTGCATCTTGTTCACTTAATTCAATAACAATATCCACTTTAGATCTGTTAAAAAATTTCGGTACATAATCTGGTGACCATTTTCTAATCCCTGGAATTTTGGCACCATCTTCTGGCTGTGCGCCAACAATAGTGATATTTTTATTTTGCTCTTTTAAATAGGTTGAAACACCCATAATGGTTCCGGTAGTTCCCATTGCGGAGATAAAATGTGTTACTTTACCTTGAGTATCTCGCCAAATTTCCGGGCCTGTTGTTTTATAGTGTGCCTTCCAGTTATCATCATTTTCAAACTGATTTAACAACGTATACCCTTTTTCATCTCTTAACTGAAACGCCAGATCTCTAGACCCTTCAATCCCTGTATCGGCTGGTGTTAAAATCACCTCAGCTCCATAAGCACGCATAGTTTTTACACGCTCTTCGGTAGAGTTTTCTGGCATAATTAATACCATATTTAAGCCTAACAATTGCGCAATAAAGGCTAAAGCAATACCTGTGTTTCCGCTGGTAGCTTCCACTAAAAAATCTCCTTTTTTAATATCACCACGTTTTATAGCTTCATTAATCATATTGAAAGCAGCGCGATCTTTAACACTTCCACCTGGATTATTCCCTTCTAACTTCAAAAAAAGTTTAACTCCCTTTTTAGAAATTAAATGGGACGCTTCGACAAGCGGTGTGTTTCCAATTTGATCTAATATCCCTTTAATGGATTCCATTTTTCTTTGGTCTTATTTTTATTTCTGTTTGATAGGTAACCAACGAATTTTCTGGTACCGATTCTGTTATCCAAACGTTCGCCCCAATTGTGCTATTTGCACCAATAACAATATCACCACCCAAAATAGTCGCATTCGCATAAATGGTAACATTATCTTCAATAGTAGGATGTCTTTTGATGGACTTCATATCTTTTTTCACCTGAAGACCACCTAAGGTAACGCCTTGAAATATCTTGACATTACTCTTTATAATTGACGTTTCTCCTATAACAATTCCTGTCCCATGATCTACAAAAAATGATTCTCCAATAGTTGCCCCCGGATGGATGTCGATACCAGTTATACCATGAACATATTCGCTCATCATTCTAGGCATTATAGGAACCTTTAAAAGATGTAACTGATGACTTAATCTATAAATTGAAATTGCATAAAAACCCGGATATGCCAAATACACCTCTTGTATACAAGTTGAAGCTGGGTCATTCTTTAAAAAAGACTGAGCATCTAAATCTAATTTTTTTCTAATAGTTAAAAACTCGCTTTGAAAATTGTTCCAAATAGTTTCAGCATCTTCAATATTTAGTTTTGAAGCAATCTCAAAAAAAGTCTCTTTTAAATAGATTGATTCTTCTTCTTGTTCATCAAACAAATTATAGAATAATCGTTTTGTGAACGGTTTTATAATTTCTTTTAAACGTATGTTATAATTTTTCATCCTTAAGTATGCTATTACGGCATAAAATTAAGCAATAAATAACTATTTATTGTATGGATTGTATGACAGCTTTTGGCGCTTCTTTACGTGTACCATCGAACCCATCAATGCCACTTACCGTAGTATATTTTAAAACGTACTTTTTACCAGGATTTATTATTCTATAGGCGGCCTGACACATGAGGGTTGCTTCGTGAAAACCACAAAGTATTAATTTTAATTTTTCTGGATAGGTATTTACATCACCAATCGCAAAAATACCTGGAATGTTGGTTTCATAATTTCTAGAATTATCAACTTTTATAGCATTCTTCTCAATTTCTAATCCCCAATTTCCAATAGGACCTAATTTTGGGGATAATCCAAATAAGGGAATGAAATGATCAGCTTCTAAAACGATGGTTTCATCTTGTTTTTTAACCGAAACACTTTCTAAACCTTCAGCTCCATATAAAGCCGTCACTTCGGCGGGTGTAATTAGGTTAATTTTTCCTGAAGCTTTTAATTCTGTTACTTTTTCTACGGAATCTAATGCGCCTCTAAACTCATTTCTTCTGTGAATAAGCGTTACTTCTGATGCTACATCAGCTAAAAATATACTCCAGTCTAACGCTGAATCACCTCCACCAGAAATAACTACTTTTTTGTTTCGATAAACTTCAGGATCTTTAATAAAATAGTCAACTCCTTTATCTTCAAAATTGTTGATATTTTCAATTAAAGGTTTTCTAGGTTCGAAAGAACCTAAACCACCTGCAATAGCCACTACAGGGGCGTGGTGTTTGGTACCTTTATTGGTTGTAACAATAAACGAACCGTCTTCTAATTTTTCAATGATTTCAGCACGCTCTCCAAGGGTAAAACCAGGCTCAAACTGCTTCCCTTGTTCTAATAAGTTTTTAGTTAAATCACCCGCCAATATTTCCGGAAAACCCGGAATATCATAAATAGGTTTTTTTGGATATATTTCTGAACATTGTCCACCAGGTTGTGGCAAAGCATCAATTAAATGACATTTAAGTTTTAATAGACCTGCTTCAAAAACGGTAAATAATCCCGTTGGTCCTGCACCAATAATTAGAATATCTGTCTTTATCATTTTAAGCTTCATTTTTTTGCAATTAATCCTTTCGTGAATTCGTTTAAAGTTTCCACTTTTTCTTCAAAATCACCTTTTATTGTTTTTCTAAATTCATTTAAATTTTGCACCAAGTCATCTACATTATCCGGAATAACTTCCTCAAAATATTGACGTAAGCGTTTCGCCGTTGTAGGTGATTTTCCATTGGTTGAAATAGCTACTTTAACATTACCTTTTGTTACGATGCCGCCCATATAAAAATCACAATATGGTGGATTATCGGCCACGTTAACCAATTTTGCTTCTGCTCGGCAATCTTTCCAAACTTGAATATTTACTTCTGGAATATCTGTCGTTGCCACTACCATATGCTTACCATTTAAATAACGCGAATGATAAGTGTCTTCGATGAGCGTAACGCAGCCTTTTTCAGCTAAAAACGTTGTACCGTTTCTAAACATAGGAGAAACTATGGTTACGTGTGCATCAGGACTGGATTTTAACAAGAACTTTAACTTTTCTTCGGCCACAAATCCGCCACCGACAATTAGCACATTCAAATTCTTAGCCTTTAAAAAAATTGGATATAAGTTGTTTCGTTCCATTTAAAAAATCAATTAATCATTTCCGTTTTGATGTCTTTTAAAATTGAAGACAGAACAACGCGCTCATTCACCACATCTCCAATAACTATGATTGCTGGTGAAGATAATTTGTGTTCTTTTACTACTTTTTCGATGGTATTAATGGTTCCAAAACCCACTTTTTCGTTTTCTGTAGTTCCATTTTGAATAATAGCCACAGCCACTTCATGTTTATTTTTAGCTTTAAAAACTTTAACAATTTCCGAAAGCTTCCCCATTCCCATAAGAATAACAACCGTTGATGTGGATTGAGCTGCGAGCATAACGTCGTCTGATAACTGATGTAATTTCGTAGTTCCCGTAATAACCCAAAAACTTTCTGAAGTGCCTCTTTTTGTTAGTGGAATTCCTTGATAGGCCGGCACTGCAAACGACGATGAAATTCCAGGAACGACATAAGTTTCAATATCAAATTGTCTGGCATAATCAATCTCTTCGGCTCCACGACCAAAAATAAAGGGGTCGCCACCTTTTAACCTAACCACATGACGATGACTTTTTGCTCGGCTGACGATAAGTTCGTTAATTTGCTCTTGCTGATAGGCATAACAACCTTTGCGTTTCCCAACAAAAACGAGTTCTGTATCATTAGATGCATAATTTAGTAACACGGGATTAACAAGTGCATCATACAAAATAACATCGGCACTTTCAATAGCTTTAATAGCTTTTAGTGTGATTAAATCTGGATCACCTGGTCCTGCGCCAACAACGGTTAATTTTGGTTTTTTAGTATTTGATTCCATTAAAAGTCTGGAGTGTTAGAAAGCTTTATTTTAAAGCGTTTCGTTTTTCGAAATCTCTCTAAATGCTCTTACTTTAGCTAAAAACTGAATTGCATTTTCAATATATTTGGAAGCAAATTCTTGAGTAGGTGCATACTCTTTAATTTGGAATATCAATTGAGAAAAGGATGTTCCTAAATTTAGTTTTTCATTAGAACCAAAGGTTTCATCAAACTGACTAATGATACCGGCCTGTGTGTTCGTACTAATATTTTCGGCTAATAATAACGCTTTCGCGGAATTCACCATAGAACTGTAAGCATGATAAATAGCACTTGAATACACCTTATCATCAAAAGAAACTTTGGCATCATCAATCTTTTCTTCGCTTTCTAAAAACAAGGTTGAAATTAAATCGATAACCACACCTGCACATTCCCCAACTCCAATAGCTTTTTCGTATTTTTTATTGGCTCCCCAGTCAATAAAATCGTCTTGAGTTAAATTGGTAACATCTTGAAGGTCGTTTAACAAATCATAAAAATAACGTTCACCTGTTACTTTATAATAATCTACAAATCGTTTGCCGTTTGAATGTTCTTCAAAATCATTCAGTATTCTTCGTAAGGCTTCTGGGCCTCTTCTACTTGGAATTTTAACCACCTTATCTGCAAAAAGTCCGTTACCATTACCTAAATTTCCGCCACCTAAAAGTACTTGCAATGCTGGCGCTACCAATTTATCCGGTGTACGAACCGACATTCCCTGAAACCCAATATTTGCCATGGTATGTTGCCCACAAGCATTCATACAACCACTTATTTTTATGACTAAATCTTTGTTTTCTAAATACTGAGGGTATTCTGCTTTTATAACGCGCTCCAATTCAGCGGCAACACCGGTGCTGCTTGCAATTCCTAAATTACACGTATCTGTACCTGGGCACGCTGTAATATCTACAGCTTTGTTATAGCCTGCTTCTGTAAAACCAAGCTTTTCTAATTCATTATAGAAAAACGGCAGTAATTCTTCTTTAATAAAAGGAATTAATATGTTTTGACGTAATGACAAACGTATTTCTCCTGCAGCATAATTTTCAACTAAATCGGCAAGCAACCTTGCTTTATCGGTATAAAAATCCCCCAAAAGGACTTTAATACCAATCGCTACATACCCTTCTTGTTTTTGAGAAATTACATTTGTTGCTTTCCACGTTTCAAACGCTTTTACATCGTTAATCTGAACGTTGGGAGCTTTAATCGAAACAGGTTTTGAAGGCACATACGTATCGGCATCAATTTCAACCGATTTATATTCAATCGCATTTTGCTCTTCGTTGACTAAAACTCTAAAAGCCTCTAAGCCAATATCTTTAATTAAGAATTTTATACGTGCTTTAGCTCTACTTTTACGCTCACCATGTCGATCAAAAACTCTTAAAACACCTTCCATAACTGGAATAATTTTATCTGAAGGTAGAAAACGGTATAGCTCATCGGCATGACGTGGTTGAGAACCTAATCCGCCACCAAGCATCACTTTAAAACCGCGAACGCCGTGTTTAATTTTAGCGATAAACCCTAAATCGTGCATATAGGAAAGTCCCGTGTCTTCATCGGATGATGAAAATGATACCTTAAACTTTCTCCCCATTTCCTGACAAATAGGATTTCTTAAGAAGAATTTGAAAACAGCATCGGCATATGGCGATACATCAAACGGTTCGTTAACATCGATACCCGCTGTTTCTGAAGCGGTTACGTTTCTAACTGTATTCCCACAAGCTTCCCTAAGGGTTACATCATCTTTTTCCAAATCGGCCCAAAGTTGTGGCGTTCTGTTTAAATCAACATGATGAATTTGGATGTCTTGACGTGTTGTAATATGCAAACGCCCACGCGAATATTCATCAGATACATCGGCAATTCGACGTAATTGATTACTCAATACTTTTCCGAAAGGTAATTTAATACGAATCATTTGAACACCTTGCTGACGTTGACCGTAAACACCTCGTGCTAAACGAAGACTTCTGAATTTTTCTTCATCTAATTTGCCGTTATTGAATAACTCAATTTTTTTTGATAATTCAATAATATCCCTTTCGACAATAGGATTCTCTATTTCCGTTCTAAAACTTTGCATTACGTACCTGACCTTTCCTATAAATAGGAAAGAATTTTTTGTTATTATTTATTGAATAAACCCTGCTCCAACAGTGTTATTTGATTGTTTATCTATTAATATAAATGACCCGTTTGTTCTATGATTTTTAAATTGATCGTAAAAAATAGGTTTGTTTAATTTAAATGTAACCTGCGCAATATCATTCACGTTTAATCCCGTTACATCCTCTTCAATACCTGAATAATCAGGATTTATTTTATGATGGATTTTATCAACTTTTGCCAACACTTTGTTTACACCATGTTGAACGACATACTTTCCGCCTGGTGATAACTGCGTTGAATCCATCCAACAGACATTAGCGGTGAATTGTTTTTCTACAACTGGTAAATCATCATCCTTTACTATCATATCGCCACGGCTCACATTAATATCATTCTCTAAAGTGATTGTAACTGATGAGCGTCTTGAGGCCGTTTCATATTTTTTATCAAAGAAATAAATGTCCTTTATTTTAGATTTTGTTTGAGATGGCAGCACAACTACATCATCACCGACACTTAAATTACCACCATAAACCTTACCAGCATAGCCCCTGAAATCGTGAAATTCTTCTGTTTTAGGACGAATGACATATTGAACAGGAAAACGAGGTGTTCCAATATTGAAAATATCTTTCTTATCTAAAGCCTCTAAATGCTCTAACAAACTTTGTCCAGTATACCAAGGCATATTTTCAGATCTGTTTACCACATTATCACCCTTTAAAGCACTTACAGGAATGAAGGTTATTTTTTGATCTTGATAATCTCTCTTGCTCATCAATTCGGTGAAATCTGCTTTAATTTTGTTGTAAACGTCTTCTGAATAATCTACCAAATCCATCTTGTTAATAGTCACTACAACATCTTTAATTCGCAATAAATTATTAATGAAAAAGTGACGATTTGTTTGCTCAATCACACCTTTTCTGGCATCAATCAAAATAACTGACGCTTGTGATGTTGAAGCTCCGGTTACCATGTTACGCGTATACTCTACATGACCAGGTGTATCGGCAATAATATAACTTTTTTTAGCTGTTGAAAAGTAAATATGAGCCACATCAATAGTAATTCCCTGTTCTCTTTCTGCAACCAAACCATCGGTTGCTAAAGAGAAATCTAAGTAATCATATCCTTTTTGTTTACTTGTTTTTTCAATGGCTTCTAACTTATCTGTAGTTAATGATTTTGTGTCGTAAAGTATTCTACCTATTAAGGTACTCTTTCCGTCATCTACACTTCCTGCTGTTGCAATTTTTAATACTTCCATTATTTTTTCCTTTGTGCTTTACGCTTTAAGCAATCCGACTTAATCTAAATATTTTTTTAGCTTTTGACTAAAAGTACCCTTGTTGTTTACGTTTTTCCATAGCGGCTTCAGAGCGTTTATCGTCTATACGAGCCCCGCGTTCTGAAATGGTGGAATCTCTAATCTCCTGCACTACGCTCGAAATATCAGTTGCTTCAGAAAATACGGCCGCGGTACAACTCATATCGCCAACGGTTCTGAAACGTACCATGCGCTCCAACACTTCTTCATCATCTTCCTGATATACAAATTCCGAATGCGACCAAATCAATCCGTCACGTAAAAAGACTTTTCGCTTATGAGCGAAATAGATAGATGGAATCTCAATATCTTCTTCTTCAATGTAAGACCAAACATCTAATTCTGTCCAGTTTGAAATTGGGAAAACACGTACATTTTGGCCATGTTCAATTTGACCATTTAACATGTCGAACAATTCTGGGCGTTGATTTTTCTCATCCCATTGACCAAAATCATCGCGAACAGAGAAAATTCGTTCTTTAGCTCTTGCTTTTTCTTCATCACGTCTTGCTCCGCCAATACACGCATCGAATTTAAACTCTTCAATGGCATCTAAAAGCGTTGTTGTTTGCAAAGAATTTCTACTTGAATATTTTCCCGATTCTTCTTTTACTTTCCCTTCATCAATTGAGTCTTGAACATTTCTCACAATTAATTCCAGACCTAATTCATTAACCAATCTATCTCTAAATTCAATAGTCTCTGGAAAGTTATGACCTGTATCAATATGCATTAAAGGAAATGGGATTTTGGCTGGATAAAACGCTTTTACAGCAAGCCTTACCAAGGTTATTGAATCCTTTCCTCCAGAAAATAACAACACTGGTTTTTCAAATTGTGCTGCTACTTCTCTCATAATATAGATTGCTTCGTTTTCAAGCGAATTTATACGTGATGTATCTTTATTCATTGTATTCATTTTTCATTTATCCTACGCGTGTAAACCACACTCTCTGTTTTCTAAAGCTTTTGTTGGATCAAAATATTTAAATTCATTAGGCAACTTGTTCTCTTCTAAATATGTATCTAAATCTATATCTGTCCAATAGTAAAAAGGACTCACTTTTAAAATTCCATCTTTACTTAAACTAAAAATGCCTATGCTATCTCTAAAAGCTGTTTGCCCTTGACGTAAGTTGGTGAACCATACTTTAGGTTTATGCTCCTCCATAGCACGTTTAAAGGGCTCTAACTTAACTTGCTCAGTAAATAAGGCATGTTGTGGATCGTCAATGCCAGGAATTCCCAGCACAACATCTCTATGAGCTGACGTTTGCTT
Organism: Yeosuana sp.; assembly: GCF_057126245.1. Classification (NCBI taxonomy): domain Bacteria; kingdom Pseudomonadati; phylum Bacteroidota; class Flavobacteriia; order Flavobacteriales; family Flavobacteriaceae; genus Yeosuana; species Yeosuana sp. Next base: position 46,812 of record NZ_DBNGMQ010000054.1, read on the forward strand.
TGGAACATACAAATGCACGTTTAATTTTAAATCTTCAATAACCTGATTTGCATGTTTGTATGTTTGCGGTGTATTATAACCCGTATCGCACCAAACCACAAAAATATTTGGTTTCTCCAAATTTACAGCATATAATATGGCCGCTTCGTATGGCCTGAAATTTGTTGTCACTACAGCGTCATCACTCAATTCCAAAGCTTTTTTAATAATTTCAGATGGTTTTGCTTCTTTAAATAGAAGATTTAAGTCCTTTATTTGATCTTGTGTTATCATCTCACTAACTGTTATTTACCCCATTTAATTGAATTCCAAATTCGCTCATGGAAAAAATACAACACCATTTTGGTCACTAATTCTATAGATCCTATGGAAAAGGCTAAATCTAGTTTTCCAGTAATAAACCAAGATATTAAAATGGTATCTAAAGTCCCTATGATTCTCCAGCTTATAGATTTTATAACACTACGCCCAGGTTTTTCTGAAGCGACATCCGTTTTATAAGAAGATTTCTCTTTTTCTCTAGAATTTGTTAACACGTGCCCAATCATTTTGAATTGTATTATATTATTCCTATAGATTTAATAGGGAATACAAAAATAAAACATTTTGTAACATAAAAAAGAATATTGCAAACTTTTTAGAATAATGAAATTATTTTAGAATAAACCGAAGAATAAAAACAAAAAATAAGGCTTATTTTAAGAAATAAACAATTATTTTTTGGCAGATAGATCTTCTAGAGTGGTATTTCTAAGGACTTTAAGTGTGCTATCTCTAACTTGAATCATCAACTTATTTACGGTACATTGATCTTCATTTGGACAATCATCACACTTCTCATAGAAGTTTAAACTTACGCAAGGCACCATAGCAATTGGCCCCTCTAGAGCACGCATCACATCAGCCATAATAATTTCGGAAGGCTTTTTAATTAAGTAATAACCTCCATGTTTCCCTTTTTTAGACCCTAAGCAACCCGACTTTCTTAAGGTTAATAATATACTTTCTAAAAATTTTTGAGGGATTTGTTCACTTTTGGCAATTTCACCTACTTGAACAGGCTTATCACCACCACTTCGTGCGATATAAGTAAGTGCTTTTAATCCGTATTTAGTTCTTTTAGAGAGCATGACGTAAAGATAGTTAATTTAACGCTTGCTTCAAATCTTGTATAATATCATCAACATGCTCTAATCCAACTGAAATTCTAACCAAACCATCAGTAATACTTACTTCTAACCTATCTTCATCTGATAATTTACTGTGGGTTGTCGATGCCGGATGTGTCACAATACTTCTGGTATCCCCTAAGTTTGCAGACAAAGAACACATTTTAATAGCATTTAAAAATTTACGCCCAGATTGAATACCTCCTTTTACTTCAAAGGCAACAATATTACCTCCCAATTTCATTTGCTTTTTAGCTACTTCGTATTGCGGATGCGATTTCAAAAACGGATACTTTACCCAATTCACATTAGCATGTGCTTCTAAAAACTCGGCTACTTTTAGTGCATTCTCACAATGTTTATCGACTCTAACAGAAAGCGTTTCCAAACTTTTCGATAATACCCAAGCATTAAATGGTGATAATGCAGGTCCCGTATTTCTCGAAAATAAATAAATGTCTCTTATTAATTCAGCATTACCAACAGTTACGCCACCTAAAACACGTCCTTGTCCATCAATTAATTTGGTTGCAGAATGAATGACTAAATCTGCTCCAAAATTTATGGGTTGTTGTAAATATGGCGTCGCAAAACAGTTGTCTATAATTAAAATTAAATTGTGCTTTTTGGCAATGGTTCCTAACACCTCTAAATCTATGATATCAACCGCAGGATTTGTTGGCGTTTCAGCATACAATATTTTGGTGTTTGACGTAATAAAACTTTCAATCGTTTCTGGCTTATTAATATCGTAATAGCTAGTTGAAATATTCCACTTTGGAAGATACGTCGTAAACAGCGCATGCGTAGAACCAAAAACAGAACGCGCAGACACAATATGATCGCCACTATTTAACAAAGCCGCAAAGGTTGAAAATACGGCAGCCATACCAGTAGCAAACGCATAACCACTTTCTGCGCCTTCCATTTTGCAGATTTTTTCAACAAACTCAGATGTATTCGGATTTGAAAAACGACTGTAAATATTACGTTCCTTTTCTTCGGTGAAAGAAGCGCGCATATCTTCGGCATCTTCAAACACAAAACTGGATGTTAAGTATAACGGTACAGAGTGTTCTAAAAATTCACTCCGTTCCAATTGTGTTCGAATCGCTTCTGTTTCAAACTGCTTTCTTTCCTCACTCATAATTCTAATTTATATGCTTAGATAACCTCAAAATATCACCAAAAACGCCTCTAGCCGTAACTTCAGCACCAGCGCCAGCTCCTTGAATAACAATAGGTTGCTCTCCATAAGATTCTGTAAATATTTCAAAAATAGCATCACTCCCTTTAATGTGTCCTAATGTACTATCTTCTGGAATGGACACTAATTTCACTTCTAAGTTTCCTTTGTCCTGAGATAAATCTCCTGATAAATCTCCAATATATCTTAACACATGTCCTGGTTTTTGAGCATCTTTAATTGACTGAAATTCATCATCTAACGCATTCAATTGTTTTAAAAATTCAGCAACCGAAATATGTTGATATTGTTCTGGAATTAAATTTTGAACCGACACATCTTCAAACTCATTATGCAAATCTAATTCTCTTGCCAAAATTAACAATTTTCTAGCGACATCATTTCCTGAAAAATCTTCTCTGGGATCGGGTTCTGTAAACCCTTTATCGATCGTTTCCTGAACAATCGTGCTAAACGCCTTATCTTCTACTGAAAAATTATTAAATAAATAACTCAAAGTTCCTGAAAAAACCCCTCTAATTCTAGTAATATTTTCACCAGATTCGTGTAATAGTTTAATCGTATCAATTAACGGCAATCCAGCACCAACAGTCGTTTCATATAAATACTGTTTATTATGTGCGTTTAATTGTTCCCGTAAATCTGTATAAAATTGATGCGAAATCGTGTTGGCTATTTTGTTGGACGACACCAAATCGAAACCAGCTTCAACCAACGGGACATAATTTTTATAAAAAGTTGAGCTCGCTGTATTATCGACCGCAATTAAATTTTCTAAATGGTGTGTTTTAGCAAAATCAATAATGGTTTTAATAGAACTGTCTGTCGAAGATAATTGAATGTCTTTACTCCATTTTTTATTAACGCCCTTTTTATTTAGGAGAAGTTGTTTAGAATTGGCGATGGCAAACACATTCAGATTAATGCCTTTTCTTTTTTCAATATCGATTTTCGATTTTAAAATCTGATATATGAGAGCGCCACCAACTAAACCATGACCAAAAATGGCGATGTTTATTTTCTTAGAAATTCCGAAAATCTCACCATGAATCACATTCAAGGCTTTATGCAACTGATTTTTCTTCACAACCAAACTTACATTTCTACCAGTCACCGTATTGTTGAATAGCAACGGTGTTATTTGATTTTTTATTAAGGCATTAAATGGCTTATGAAACGAACTTAACGCAATGCCGATAATTGAAATCACTGATACATCATCAACCACACCTATTTTATTAACATCTTGTGAATAAAAATCTTTTTCAAACTCTCGTTCTAAGGCAATAACGGCTTTAGTAGCTTGGTCAGCATTAATAATTAAACCAATACCACGTTCTGAAGACCCTTGAGAAATAATACTAACGCTAATATCTTTACTAGCTAATGCTCCAAATATTCTGGCATCTACACCACTTTTACCTAATAGACCTCTACCTTCTAAGTTTAACAAGGCTACATGATCTAAAACCGATAAAGATGTCACTTCTTTAGAATTTGGTTTTGCTGTGATTAAAGTCCCTTCATCATCTGGATTAAAAGTATTTAAAATGCGTAAGTTGATGTTTTTTTCAACTAACGGAATGATAGTTTTGGCATGCAATACAGTCGTTCCAAAATTGGCTAACTCATTAGCTTCTCTAAATGATAACTCTCTAATTTTTTGAGCATCTTCGACCAAATCTGGATTTGCTGTATAAATCCCGTTAACATGGGTGTAATTTTGTAACTCTTCGGCATCCAAAAAATTCGCTAATAAAGCCGCCGTGTAGTTACTACCATTTCGTCCAAGCGTTGTAGTTTCATTTTTCAAATTAGACGCAATAAACCCAGCAATAATATTCACAACACCCCGTTCGGTATTTTTATAATAATTTTTAACATTGTCTTTCGACAATTGATTAATAGGCTGTGCATTACCAAAATTACCATCGGTTTTTAATAATTCCCTCGCGTCAACAGCAGTCGCCTTTATGTTTTTTTCATTTAATAAATGAGCTATCAGATTTACAGAAAGTAATTCACCTTGAGCCAAAATTTCATCTTTTGTTTTTTGACTGTAATCACCAAGTAAGCTTACGCCCTCAAACAATTTATCTAAGATTAAAAACTCCTTTGAAAAATCTACAGTTTTTAAAGGTTCTGTTTGGTAATCTTTAAAAGCCTGCAAATCTATTTTATAAGACTTTCCTTTTGAAGCGCGCTCTAAAATATCTTCTAAATCATCAGTTGCTGAACCTCTCGCCGAAACCACAACTGTTATTTTGTCTCCTGCATTCACCTTGCTTTCAATAATAGAAATTACCGTTTGTAATCCGTTACCGTTAGCTAAAGATTTTCCTCCAAATTTTAATACTTTCATTTTTCTTTTTTTATGACTCGGCACAAATATGCCCTCTATAATTTTTTCTAGTTGTTCGTATTCCATTAAAAACGCATCATGACCGTGTACCGAATGAATTTCATTATACGTTACATTTGGATTTGATACCGCTAATTGCTTGTGTGTTTGTCTGTTTTCTTCGGCTGTGAAAAACAAATCTGAATCGACACCTACAATATGAATGTTTGCTTCAATGTTTTCTAAAACATTAAAATCGGTTGGTCTGTTTTTAGTAACATCAATACTTTTTAACAGTTGATTCATTAACTTATAAGCAGATAATTGAAATCGCTCTTGCAATTTTTTACCATGATGCAACAACCAACTTTCTACATTAAAAATTTCTGAATCTGTTTTTTTTGACCGTTGAAATCGCTCATTAAAAGACTCTGGCGTTCGGTAGCATAACATGGCGTGCATTCTGGCATCATGAACCGGGTTTTTAGAATTTAATAAGAATTGTTCTTGAATTTGGCAATTAGCAATCAACCAATCCGTAGATTTCCAATCGGTTGCAACAGGTATTAAATGCTCGGTAATATCGGGTTTTAAAACCGCCATTTCCCATGCAATACCACCACCTAAAGAACCACCAATTAAAGCAAAAAGCTTGTTGATTTTTAATTCGTTTAAACCTATTAAAAACAAACTTGCGATGTCTCTAGCGACAAAATCTTTATAGCTATCTATTACAAAACTATCAAAACCATTACCCGGTATGTTAAAGGCTAAAACGGTGTACAATTTAGTATCGATAACCTTGTCGTCTCCTACCAAATCTTTCCACCAGCCATTATCTCCTGCCACATTACTATTCCCTGTTAATGCATGATTCACTAAAACAATCGGTGCAGACCCTAAAGGCTCACCAAAAAGTTGATAACTTAGTTTTATTTCAGAATTAGCAACCTTACTTTCTGTTACAAAATCTTTAATAATGATATGATGTAATGACTCTTTCAAGATTTATCCCTTTTATTAAATTTTAATGAATGCGGCTTTTAAATCGGCTTTTAAATCTTCAATATATTCAATTCCTACAGACAAACGAATTAAATCTTTTGGAACACCCGCTGAGACTTGTTCGTCATCGGTTAATTGTTGATGCGTTGTACTTGCCGGATGAATAATCAATGATTTCGTATCACCTATATTTGCTAATAATGAAAATATTTTAGAATTATCTGCAATGGCTTTCGCCGCATCAAAACCTCCTTTTGCCCCAAAGGTAACAATTCCACTTTGTCCTTTAGGTAAATATTTGTCAGCTAACGATTTGTATTTACTAGATTCTAACCCCGGATAATTTACCCAAGCAACTTCCTCCTGTTCTTCTAACCATTTGGCTAATTCTAATGCATTGGCAGAATGTTGCTTTATTCTAACCGGAAGGGTCTCTAAGCCTTGAATAATCTGAAAAGCATTAAACGGACTAAGAGCTCCTCCAAAATCTCTTAAGCCTTCCAAAATCAATTTGAAGGTATAAGCAGCAGCACCTAAAGCTTCATGATAGACTAACCCATGATAACCATCTGATGGCACTGTAAATTCAGGAAATTTTCCGTTCGACCAATCAAAGGTACCGGCATCGATAATAGCACCTCCTAACGACGTTCCTTGTCCGCCAATATATTTGGTAAGTGAGTGTATAACGATGTTTGCCCCATGCTCTATAGGATTTAAAAGTGATGGTGTAGCTACCGTATTATCAACAATAAATGGCACTCCAGCAGCTTTAGCATGTACAGAAATTGATTTTAAATCTAATACATCTAGTTTTGGATTCCCCAAAGATTCAACAAAGAAAGCTCTGGTGTTTTCTTGAACTGCTTCAGCAAAATTATCTGGATTATCGGCATCTACAAACGTGGTTGTAATTCCCAATCTTGGTAACGTAACTTTTAACAAATTAAAGGTTCCTCCATATAAACTGCTCGAGGCTACAATATGGTCACCAGACTTTAATAAGGTTAACAGTCCTGTTGAAATGGCGGCCGTACCTGATGCAAAAACAACAGCACCAATACCTCCTTCTACGGCTGCAAGACGATCTTGTAATATTTGGTTTGTTGGATTATTAAGTCTGGTATAAATAAACCCTAATTCTTTTAAAGAAAACAAATTGGCTGCATGATCTGAATCATTAAAAACATACGACGATGTTTGATAAATTGGAACTGCTCTAGCCCCTCCATTTGCAGCGACATCATGTCCTGCATGTAATACTTGCGTTGCGATTTTTTGTGTACTCATTTTTCTAATTTTTTGAATTAATAAATAATTAAACCAAAAGTCAAATGCATCAAAATTTGATGTGCTTAATAGAAAAATGTTAAAAAGAAATTTAAATTACAAAAGTAATTTTGTTTGGTTATCTATCTAAAATCAGAAAAATGATTTAAGTAGAATTTAGCACCTTCTTTACAAGTAAAGGGTTGCTAAGGCTTCAATGGGTCTAATCCCTCCACCTTTCTTGATAACATTCCAATAAGTATTTGAACTTTGCGAGTGCAAATATTCGGTTAGAAAAATTTAAAATCCAAATTATTATTGAAAAAAATTAAAAAAATGTTATTTCTTCAGCAAATTAGCTTCAAACTTATCTTTTATTACTAAACCAATTGGTTTACTTTCAATTTTTGACTCTAACCAAGAAATGATATCCAAATACAAGAAAGCTCTACTTTGGTAGGGATCGTTTTCAAACTGTTTTAACTTGTTATGAAGTTTTATAAATTCCCTTTTGACTTCATGGGGATAAATATCGCCTAAACCTCTTAAAAATTTAATAAATTCCTTTTGAACCTCATACAAATCTTCCATCTTAATTAAAAACTTATATGTGCTTCTAATTAAAACATCTAAATTATAATCGATTCCTGCTTCGTAATGCGCTACCAAATTTAAAATTCTAGAAAAACACAATAAATCTTCACGCATTTGAAGTGATTTATTACTTATTATTTTTTCTAAAAAGTGAATGCACTTTTTATTTTCACCAGCACCAAAATACATGCTAGCGATCTTATAATAAAAGACCATAATATGATGCTCATCTATTCTATCTTTATAATTTTTTAATTGATCTAAAACTTCCTCTACTAAAGGCAAACCTTGTTTAAAACTACCTTCAATAAAATGCAAATTAAATTTGTTATTGTAGATGTATAAAAATTTTAGCCCCTCAACATTATCATCTAAAGGAAACCATTTTTCTTGAGTAATAGTTTCTAATCTTAAAAGAGATTCTTTAAATTTTTCATAATGCCTTAAATAAAACAAGGCTTCTAGAAGATAGTGATTCCCTCTTAAAAAAAAGACAGGATGTAAAACAATCATATCTTTATTATCATAAAATAAATCGACCCATTTAGAGGCATATTTGTAACAGGCCAAAAAATCTAAGGTTAAAAAGCTATACCATAAATATGCTTTGTACAACCACAATTTTTCTCGTGTTCCCAGGGTGTTAATATCATATTTTGGAAGTCTATCATTAAAATATTTAATAACGCGTTTGCTTTCCTTATCGTTTTTCACATAACCCGTTTTTAGAAACAGACCATAAAGTTGTAGAGACAAATTAGATAGTTTACTTGCTAATACATTTTGTTGACTTAATTCTTTGGCCTGAATAGACAGTTCATCAGCTCTATTACTCAAACTTCTCGTAATATATTGAGATTCGATAACTTTTTCAAACTCAACAATTTCATACGCCACATTTTTTTCTTCATTATTTATGGCCAAATTTTTAGCTTTTTCTAATATTTTTAAACTTTGCTTATATAATCCTTTGTGATATAAAATAGTGGCAAAATCTAATTGTTCGCGAATCTGAATTCTTATGGTTTGATGAGAAGGATTTAATCTTAAACTAATTAAAATTTGCTTATATAAATGAGCTTTTAAATTAGATAATTGTTGCTTTTTTACAATGCCTTTTTTAAGAATGGCGTCTTCATCATATATTGATAATTTTTCTAATATATTAAAAAGCATTAGAAATTTAGAATCTTCGTTAACACCTAATCTTCCTACATAAAGTTTAAACTGTCTCTTCTCAGATTTTGACAGTGATTTTACTAATACAAACAGATTATCTTTTTGCTCTTTCGTCATAGTTATAAAAACAACATTAACTAACTGTAAAACAGTATTTTAAAATTACACAATATAAGTTAAACATCGTAAAAAATATATGTTGAATTCTACATTTAGGAAACCAAAATATACATTCGTATAACAATAAGAAAATTTATTTTAATAAATGTTAGATAACAACGTACAAATTTTTGATACAACCCTTAGAGATGGAGAGCAAGTTCCTGGATGTAAGTTAAATACAGAACAGAAATTAATTATTGCAGAACAGTTAGATTTTTTAGGTGTTGATATCATAGAAGCTGGTTTTCCAGTATCGAGTCCAGGAGATTTCAAATCGGTTGAATCTATATCAAAACTAGTAAAGCATGCGACTGTTTGCGGTTTAACACGATCCGTTGAAAACGATATTAAAGTGGCCGCAGAAGCCCTAAAATACGCTAAAAAAGCAAGAATACACACAGGTATAGGAACCTCAGATTCACATATAAAATTTAAGTTTAAATCTAATCGTGAAGACATTTTAGAAAGAGCTTTTAAGGCTGTGAGTTATGCGAAATCATTTGTTGAAGATATTGAGTTTTATGCAGAAGATGCTGGAAGAACTGACAACGATTATCTGGCAAGAATTTGTGAAACCGCTATTAAAGCAGGTGCTACAGTTTTAAATATTCCAGATACTACAGGTTATTGTTTACCTCATGAATATGGCGCAAAAATAAAATACCTTAGAGAGAATGTTAAAGGTATTGATAAAGCAATATTATCTTGTCATTGTCATAACGATTTAGGTTTGGCTACTGCAAATTCTATAGAAGGTGTTATTAATGGTGCCAGACAAATTGAATGTACTATTAACGGCATAGGTGAACGTGCAGGCAACACAGCACTTGAAGAAGTTGTGATGATTTTAAAGCAACATCCATATTTAAATTTAGATACGCATATTAAAACTGAAATGCTTTATGGCATTAGTCAATTAGTATCTGATAGTATGGGTATTTATACGCAGCCAAACAAAGCTATTGTTGGAGCAAATGCTTTTGCCCACAGTTCTGGCATTCATCAAGATGGTGTTATTAAAAATCGTGAAACTTACGAAATTATTGACCCTAAGGATGTTGGTGTTACAGAATCATCTATTGTTTTAACAGCAAGAAGTGGAAGAGCTGCTTTAGCTTACAGAGCAAAAAATATTGGATATGAATTAACAAAATTGCAATTGGACGAAATTTATTCTAACTTTCTTAACTTTGCAGATAAAAAGAAAGAAGTTGATGATTCAGATATTCATCAAATTATTGAATCAAGTAAAGTTTATAAAGAAATTATTTCAGCGTAAACACTAATAAAGCCAAAATGAAACTACATATTGCGGTACTGCCAGGTGATGGCATAGGACCAGAAGTCATATCACAAGCCGTTAAAGTATTACAAGCCGTTGCTATGGAGTTTGGTCATATATTCACATTTGAATATGGTTTGGTAGGTGGTATAGCAATTTCAAAAACTGGCACTGCTCTGCCTGAAGAATCACTATCAATGTGTAAAAAAGCAGATGCTATTTTATTTGGTGCTATTGGAGAGCCTAAGTACAATTTCGATCCAGATGCTAAAATACGACCAGAACAAGGTCTTTTAAAATTGCGTAAAGAACTCGATTTATTTGCTAATATCAGACCGGTAATTGCTTATGACGATCTTCTAAATCATTCTCCTCTAAAGAATAAGTGCATTAAAGATACTGATATCATGATATATCGTGAATTAAGTTCGGGCATATATTATGGTGAAAAAACATTAAGCGAAGACGGACAATCTGCTTCTGATATTTGTAAATACACTTGGTTTGAGATTGAACGTATTGCTCATTTAGCTTTTAAAGCTGCCCAGTCAAGAAGACGAAAACTTACCTTAGTTGACAAAGCGAATGTACTTGAAAGTTCTAGGCTTTGGCGTAAAGTGTTGCTGAAGTTAGCGCCTCAATATCCCAATGTTACTTTAGATTTCTTATACATAGATAATGCCGCCATGCAACTCATTTTAAATCCAAGGCAATTTGATGTTATTTTAACCGAAAATATGTTTGGCGATATTCTTTCTGAAGAAGCAAGTGTTATTGTTGGTTCTATTGGTTTATTGGCATCCGCCTCATTAGGGCCAAAATATGCAATGTTTGAACCTATACATGGAGCCTACTCTAAAGCAACCGATAAAGGCATTGCCAACCCTATCGCTTCCATATTATCTGCAGCCATGTTGCTAGATCATTTTGGATTGCTTGATGAAGCTGCTTTAGTGAGACAAGCTATTGAAAAATCAATACAACTTCATATCACTACACCAGATTTAAATACGAAGTATGATAATATCTCAACTAGTAAGGTTGGTGGTTTTATTGAAGATTTTATAAATCATCCGGATGAAACAAACTTAAATTTTACAAATATCCATTTAGGACAATCTACAATTATTTAATTATTTTGAATTAGTCACAAACAAATTAAACTAAACTAACTAATTTGGATTTTGAAAGAGCATCGTAACGATGCTCTTTTTATTGTAGTAATAATTTCTTTTAATTTTTCTAAATTAATCAAGAACCGATAATCATACGCGAATTTTTGCCGAATATTTTCTTCAATATGAAAACAATCAGCATACTTATAAATACAGATAGTACCAGAAGTACAAAGGCTCCTAAAATAATATTGAAGGGCTCAATAAATTCAGCACCTGAAATAAATAAAAATAAAGGTGATATGGCGTAAAGAATTGTTCCGTGAATAAAATAAATAGAAAATGAATCTCTTGCTATTGGAAACATCCATGGTGGCTGCTTATCTCCAAGTGCTTTAAAAAGCATTATAAAAATAAGTGCAAAGCAAATTTTTTGAATATAAAAAACCAACTCTCTTAAAGACACTTTACCTATTAGATCAATCTGATTATAATAGAAATAAAACAAAACTATAGTACATATAAAAACTACAGTAAGAATATACAAACTATACTTTTTTACCAATTGTAACTTAGTTTCTAAATCTTTACCCAAGTACATCCCGAAAGCATAAGCTCCCGTGAAATATAACATGGTTTCTATTCTAAAAACATACTCTGTTAATACTTGCACTCTAGAAACATACAGGGGCATTATTATAATTAAAGAAAATAAAAGTTTTGTTACTCGATTCTTTGTTTGAAGAAATTCTAAAACTGGCGTAATTAAATAAAGAAATATTAAAACCGGAATATACCATAAGGCGAAATTAACCTTTCCAAAAATCAAGTTTTGAAACACTTTTGAAGAATAGTAAATAATTCCTTCTTGAAAACCAGAAACGTAATTAAACTTTATTTTAATAAGTGTAAGTACCAAAGTAACAAAAATATAGGGTAATAAAATATTTTTAACCTTACTACTATAAAAAGTATAATAGCCTTTTGGTTTTAACACTTTTGTAAACAACACTCCTGAAATAATGGCAAAGTAAATAGTACTATCATGATAAAATATTTCACTCATTATGATAATTGGAGCCGTGTCATCAAAATTACCATAAGCTGATATAAAGGCAGCAGCAACGGCATGACCCAGCACAATTTTCAGAATAGCAAGTCCTCTGAAACTATGTAGATAACCTAAGAAAATAGGTTCTGTAACTTTAATAGTTTTATTTTCGCTCAAATAACAATTTTTAATATAAATTAAAAATAAAAGAATATAATAAACGAAACACTACACAAGTTATATTTTTGAAATAAATAATTAAAATACTATTTCAGTAAGTTTTAAAAATTTAAAGAGAAGAGCGCCGTCTCTAACAATGCGCTCTTCTTATAAATGTAAAATGAACTCTCATTTTACGGCTATTAACCACTTAAAATTTTCACCTCATTAATTAAGCTTTTTAAAAAATTAATGAGTGAGTTTAATTAAATGTTTATAATTCTCTTTTTAGAAACTTTATCTATAATATTTAAAAGCATATTTTTATTAATAGGCTTTGTTATAAATTCATTAGCTCCAGCTTCAATAGCTACGCGATTATCTTCTATTTCAACAAAAGCCGATTGTATTATTATTTGAACCTCTTTATTTAGTTTTCTAATTATAGATGCAGCTCCAATTCCATCCATTTCGGGCATTCTAACATATTAACAACTGCATTATTCACTTCTACAGGAAACCCTTCATTAGCATCTGTGCTTAACAAGGCTATAAGTGCATTTTCATACAATGCACTAAACCGTTTTTCATTGTTTTTGATACGGATTGTCTGCTCTTTTACTTCTTTACGCAATTATTCTTTATATGTTCGTAAAACATTTTCTACTGTTTTTTTTCTCTTTATTATCTTTCAATAAACAAACCGCATAATTATTATTAAGTACTTTTTGAGTTTGCCCTGACAACGTCATAGCTAATTGTTCCCTATTCTCAGTTTTTAAAAATATTTTATAATCTTTTATACTACCAAATTCTAGAAGTATACCACAAATATTAAAAAGTTCGTTTTCATCAGTGAATAGATTAGTCAATTTTGAAAAATCTGCAAATACTTGTTCTTTTGTAACATTAAAAGTCATAGTAAATTGATTATTAACATCAACAATTAAGCGCTCTGATAAATCGAAAACAATAATAATGTCGTCACTTAATTCATAAATCACATTTAGTAAAGGATATAAAGCTACGTTACCGTATAATAGTGATAATTGGTCTGTCCTCATTTTCTATTGTGTATTAAGTTTAATTAAAACATAGACAAACATCATTACGCAAATTAGATGCCAACATTAATAAATATCATATTTTATAAGTTAATACATTGTTTTTCAATAGCTTATATTTTTATATTATATAAATTTTATTCTAATTATACAACACAAAAAACTACGATATTTCGTGTTTACACGAAATATCGTAGTTTTTTGTGTTGTGATCTTATTATCCGTTTTTTAAAATATTGAGCTTCTTTATTCTGGATTCTAAAGTTGTTGGTTTTAATCCTAAAATTTTGGCTGCTCCGTTTTCACCTCTTATTTTACCTTTTGTTTCCTCCAATACTGTTGTAATATAATTGCGCTCAGCCTGCTCTAAAGTTATAAACTTATCCTTTAATACTACTTCCTCATTATCACCTAAAAACCATTTCCCTAACCGAAGTTGTTCTCCATGATTTAATATCATAGCCCGTTCAATAACATGCTCTAATTCTCTAATATTTCCTGGCCAATTATAGCTTATCAATCTATCAATACTATTTTTATGAACTGATTTAATTGTGTTTCTTATTTTGTTATTATACTTATTAATAAAATGACTCGTTAAAATTGGAATATCGATTTTTCTGTCTCGCAATGGCGGACAGGTTATTGGAAACACATTTAACCGGTAATAGAGATCTTGTCTAAATTTACCTTCAATTACCAATCCTTCTAAATCTCTGTTGGTTGCCGTAATTATTCTAACATCTACTTTAATAGTCTTTTCTCCCCCTAAAAGTTCAAATTCCCTTTCTTGTAATACACGCAACAATCGTGTTTGAAGATTAATAGATAAATCACCTATTTCATCCAAAAAAATAGTGCCTTTATCAGCCAATTCAAAACGGCCAACTTTTCTATTAAAAGCACCCGTAAAAGCGCCTTTTTCATGTCCAAAAAGTTCACTTTCAATTAATTCGGCGGGCAGGGCAGAACAATTAACTTTAATTAACGGTTTGCTTTTTCTATCACTAGCCTCATGTATTGCTTTCGCAATAAGCTCTTTTCCTGTGCCAGTTTCTCCAAGAACTAATACCGTAGTATCTGATTTTGCAACTTGTTCAACCTGCTTTAATATTCCCCTCAATAATTTACTCGTTCCTATAATTTCATGAAAATTACCTTCTAATTTTAATTCTTCTTTTAAGTAAATATTTTCTGCTTCAATTTGTTCCTTTAATTCTAACAACTCATTTAAGGCATTCTCCAACTGTTCCTGTGCATTTTTACGGTCTGTAATGTCTCTAATTACTCCAATTAAAAATTTGTTTTTATTAGAATCAACATATCGTGTTTTTCGTGTAGAAATTATTTTTGATGGCCCATCTCTAACTGTAAGCGACTCCTCAACTATACTCTCTTTCCCTATTTTAATTACTCGATTATCTTCCTTTAAAAAAGCTTCACGTTCTTCTTGAGAAACATGTTCTACTAATGTTTTACCAATTATTTTATCTCTATCTAGCCGAAAAAGTTCACAAAACGAATTGTTAACCATAAGCAGTCTGCTCTCTTCATCCTTAACAAAAACAGGATCACCAATGTTATTAATTATATTATCAAGATAAATCCTATTTACTTCAACCTCTTCCTTGGACTTAATAAGTGCAATTTCTGCCAGTTTTTGTTTCGTAATGTCTTGAAATATGCCAATTAATTTAACTGGTTTGCCATGCTTTAATATTACTTCGCACGTTGTACGAACATAGATATGACGACCTTTGGTCGTGTGGGTTTCAAGTTCAAGATCGTAACCTTTTCCTTTTTCTATAGCTAATTTTAGAGCTTCTGAAATAATTTTACGAGATTCAGGTAAAAAATAGTTTACACCAGCATCGACCGTTGGATTAAATTTTGATGGAGACGTATCATGAATATGATAGGTTTCATTGGTCCAAAATAAATTACCGCTGGCAATATCTAATTCCCACCCTCCTACTTTAGCAATTTTTTGAGAAGCTTCCAATAATAAGGTGCTTTGACGTAATTTTAACTCTACTTGCTTCCGTAACGTATTATCATGTGCCGTAGTAAGTATTGCTTTTTTTCCTTCAAATTCAATTATTGTAGCAGAAAAATTAACCCATTTCGTTTCACCAGTCTTTGTAATTATCTTTAATTCATAATTTTCAAGCACTTTTTTTCCAGAAAATCTCATTCGTGCTCTTTCTTTAACTATCTCTTTAAACTCTGGAGCTACTATAGCTTCAACATCTAAATTTTCAGCTTCCTTTTTTGTGTAACCCGTTAGTTTTTCCCAATATTGGTTAGCATAAAGATATCCTTTACCCGAAGTAGATCCAAAAATTGCTATAGACACGTTAGCTGTTTCAGCTAAATTTTTAAAATTTTGTTCGCTTTTTTCCAGAGCTATTCGCGTAACACGTTCTTCAGTAACATCTAAATAAGAAATAATGAATACATCATCACTATTTTTATAGGCCTTTGTTCCGTTTATTAATACATGACGAATTTCTCCAGACTTCGTTTTAATAGTAAAAGGTTGATTGAATATTCTTCCTTCTTTAATTCCTTTTTTAAATAATGTTATAAAATTTTTCTTATTTGCTGAAATATTATTTGCACGAAAATTTTCAACATTTAGCAATTCGTCTTTTGTATACCCAAAGAGTTCACAATACTTTTTATTCAGAGCTAATCGTTTTTCTGATTTGACATCGAAAATAGAAATTGGTATTGGCGAATTATCAAAGGCTATAGAAAATTTTTGCTCAGATTCTTCTAAAGCTTCTTTTGTTAATCGCTCTTGAGTAATATCTACTAGCGTTAAAAAACATTCATCTCCGCCTGGGGAGACAACCCCTTCAACAAAGACATATAATGGTTGATTTTCTTTAACAGAGATTATAATATTACATGTTTGTTTATTTTTATTTGCAAAAATATTTTCAAAAAAATCGTAAAAATCAGTACGTGATTTTTCAGATAGAAAAAGGGCAAATATTTTTTTTATTAAATGCTCCCTTTCCCTTGCCAGCATATTTGCCGCAGCAAAATTTACTTTGATAATTTCTCCAGTATTAGAAAGCGTTAAATAGCCGGTAGGTGCAAAATCATAAAATTCGTTAAGCTTTTCTTCTGAAATTTCTACCTTTTCTTTTTCATTAATAATTTCATCCGTTTGTAATTCTAATTCTATCTTATGCACTTCTAATTCATGAATAAGACTCAATAAATCTCCCTCAAAACCTGAATCCTCCACCTTACCTGCCTTTGTTTTCAAAAGCTCTTCAGCCTTTTTACGAAAGTTTTTAGTAAAAGTTGAATTCTCCTTTTTCATTTTTTATCAATTTTATGATCACGCAGAATTTTAATGGTCTCACTGAGTTTTAATTCCATTTTTTTGAATTTTGTGATATCAATAAATGTGATTACCAGACCACCAATGTGGTCATCAAAAGTACGATAGGGCATGATACGTACTGCAAACCATTTGTTATCATTAGCGTTGATAGCCTTTTCTATCGTTATAAGTTTCTTTAAAACTTCATTGGCATCCCTTAACATCTCAGGATATTTTAAACTTGAAACCAAATCTGTAAAAGGTCGTCCAATATCTAAATCTCTAATTTTGAATATGTCAGAAAGTTGTTCGGTAAAACGGCGAATATTTAAATCTTTATCAAGAAATAATGCAGCAACATCTATACTATCTAAAAGATTTTTCATATCATTTTTTGCGACAATATAATCAGCCACTTTAGTTTGTAACTCAGTATTAATAGTCTGCAATTCTTCGTTTAAGCTCAACATTTCCTCTTTAGATGTTGTATGTTCTTCATTCGTTGACTGCAATTCTTCATTTGTAGATTGCATCTCTTCATTTGTTGATTTCAATTCTTCCTGTGCAGCTTGCATGTCTTCGTGTAAACTTTGTATTTCTCCTTTAGCCTTAAGTAATTCAATCATTAATTCTTCTTCTTCAATTGCTAAATCAACAACATTTGTTTTTAAGTTTTGAAAGTTTTCCTTTTGAATATGGGTAACATCGTTGAAAACTATTATGATAGTTTCTCTAATAAATTCGGGCTTATTAATTAATTGAAGTGTCACGTTTACTACTCTCTTACTATCATTTACCCCAATTGCCAAATTATTCAATTCTAAAGGCTCCTTAATTTCCTTTACTTTTTGTATCGCTCGAGGAAGCATGTTCCTTAAGCCTTCTCGTGCCATGGCATATATATTCATGTTGGCTTTTCCGGCTGCAGGTTCTAAATATTTACCGGTGCGGCCATTAATATATAAAATATCGCCATCACTGTTTACTAATACACTTGGAGGTGTGTATTTCTCAAGTAATAACTGGTTAGCAACTGTATGAACATTTTCAAACATCTTTTGGGATTTGGGAGTGCGAACTAAACGTTTTGTTGGTTGGATAAAAGAATCTGGAAAATCTAATATTTCATGTTTATCCCTTTCAGAATTTTTATATATTTTTAAACTTCGATCTAATTCTTTAAACTTATTGTTTTCAGAATTTATATTTTCTGCCGTACCAAGCACCATAATTCCTCCTCCATTTAAACTATAATGAAATAAATTCATTAGTTTTTTTTGCAATTCCGGTTGCAAGTAAATTAATAAATTTCGGCAAAAAACAAGGTCTAACTTCGTAAATGGTGGATCTTTTATCACATTTTGTTCTGCAAACACAATCATTTCGCGAATATTTGCCTTTACTCGAAATCCGGTTTCCACTTGATCAAAAAACATATTGATACGTTCTGATGGAACCGAGGCCATACTGCCATTAGTATAAAATCCCTTTCTAGCTTTTTCAATAGCCTCAATATCAATATCAGAAGCAAATATTTGAAAAGTAATATTTTTTTCATTTTTAACTTTTTCGTATGCTTCCATTAATATAACTGCCAGTGAATATGCTTCTTCACCAGAAGAACAGGCAGAAATCCAAGCTCTTAAAACATACCCGTTTGGTAAAGCTTTAAAAAGTTCTGGCAGCACCCTTTCCTTCAATTTATCCCACAAACTTGCATCACGAAAAAAACTAGTTACACCAATCAACATTTCTTTAAATAGTATATCTAGCTCAATCGGGTTATCTTGTAAAAACCAAACATAATTTTCAATTTCAGTAATTTGATGCACATTCATACGTCGCTCTATACGACGATAAAGCGTATTTTTTTTATACAATGAAAAATCATGTTCTGTACGTAACCTGAGTAGAAGAATTATTTTTGAAAGATTATTTTCGTTCTTTCTGAAAATTGAATTTTCACTCAATTTTATTCCTAGGTTTTTAAGAAAAGAAATCAAATGTTTAGGAAGTTCATTTGCCGTAGCTAAAACATCTACAGAAACAGCCTTTATTGCGCTTTTTGGCATGCCATCAAATTTCGCGTCTTTAGGGTCTTGCACCAGTACAAATCCACCATTTTCTTTGATAGCTTTTAATCCTGAACTACCATCTAATCCCATGCCCGAAAGTACAACACCTATACCGTTTTCATTCTGGTCATTAGCTAATGAGTAGAAAAAATAATCAATAGGTGAGTGTAATCCATCTAAAGTAATCGCCTCAAAAAGACGCAGATGTCCATTTAAAATAGACATACTTTTGTTTGGTGGAATAACATACACATGGTTTGACTTTACCTTCATAAAGTCTCTCACTTGAAGCACTTTCATTTTGGTTTCCCGTTGTAAAATTTCTGACAATATTCCCTCCTGGTTTGGATCGAGATGCTGAATTACTATATAAGCGAGCCCACTGTTTTCAGGCACATTGTTAAAAAATATTTTCAATGCTTCTAAACCACCAGCCGATGCACCAATACCAACTACAGGAAAACTTATTGATTTAGAATCTTGTTTTTCTAAAGGCTCAGAAATAGGATTTAATTTTTTAGTTGTGTTCTTTTTCACATTTTATATATTAGAAGCATTATCTTATTCTCAAATTATAATTTCTTTAACTGTCCAATTAGAATTTTTACATTAATTATATTTGATTTTGCATTTTATTATCTCTAACACATTATAATATTACATGTGGCATCCTATTTTAATTCAATAAAAAACTACCTTTCAAGTAAGTTATTGTAAATGTTTATACATTTTATAAAAGAAGAATACTTACTTATATCAAAGATATCTTAAAAAGATTTATTTAAAAAGGAAATACAAATTGCTTGCTGTCTTTATAAAAATGTAGTTCTTATGATAAAATTAAGAATTTTCTCTTAAACTAACTTAAAAATACATCTGTAATAATAGAAAGTAATTTATTTTTATCTATAGGTTTTTCTACAAAATAATTTGCACCACATTCAATTGCTGATTCTTTTTCTCCGATCTCAACATAGGCCGATTCAATAAATATTTGAACATCCTTATTTATTTCTCTAATTTTTCGGGTAGCTTCAAGACCATCCATTTCGGGCATTTTAATATCCATTAGAATCAAATCAATATCTTTATTCGCCAAATACAATTCTACAGCTTCTTTTCGGCTTGAAGCAAATAATAATTCCTTTTTAACATCCTTAAGAATTAGGCTAAAGTAGGTTCTTACTAATTCTTCATCATCTGCAATGAGTATTTTTAACTCTTTGATGCTTTCTTTATTATAGAATCAGTAAACGACGTCCATAGCTATTTTTTTTTACTCTTTCTATAATACTCTACTAAAATAAAAAGTTGGTTAAATATAAATAACTGGTTTGATTAAATTGAAAAAATTATGAATTCGGAAATTTACTTCTAATCTGATCTAAACACAAATTATGAATACTTCCTTGATGCGTATGTTTTTTCGATAGATCAGGAACGTAAGTACCATCCTGTACTTGTCCACCAATTTTTTGATAGGCTTCTCTAAAGCTCTGACCTTCTGTAACCAAGGTATTAATATTATCAACAGTAAACAAGTATTTATATAAATCACTATTTATGTCAACATCTTTTACAATGATTTGTTGAATCGCATAATTGAAAATATCTAGAATATCTTTTACATCTTCAAAGGCAGCAATAATGTTTTCTTTCAATAATTGAAAATCTCTGTGGTAACCACTTGGTAAATTATTGGTTATTAGAAGCATTTCTGACTGTAATGCTTGAATTTTATTACACTTTCCGCGTATTAATTCAAACACGTCAGGATTCTTTTTATGTGGCATGATGCTACTACCTGTGGTTAACTCATCTGGAAAGGATACAAAGCCAAAATTCTGACTCATATACAAGCAAATATCCATGGCAAATCGTGACATGGTGTTACATAAACCCCCTAATACAGCCGCAATAGTGCGTTCACTTTTACCTCTGCTCATCTGAGCTGCCACCACATTATATTTAAGCGTTTCGAAACCCATTTCTCTGGTGGTAAATTCTCTGTCGATTGGAAAAGAACTTCCGTAACCGGCCGCAGAACCCAACGGATTTTGGTCAACCGTTTTTATGGCAGCGTTTAATAAATAAACATCATCAATCATCAATTCAGCATAGGCAGAAAACCACAAGCCAAATGACGAAGGCATGGCTACTTGTAAATGAGTATAACCGGGTAAAACTTTATCTTTATGTATTTCTGCCAACTTTAATAGGGTCTCAAATAAAATCTTTGTTTTATCATAAACGAACCTAAGATTGTCTTTATAATAGAGATGAAGAGCTACTAAAACCTGATCGTTTCTTGAACGTGCTGTATGGATTTTTTTACCAACATCACCTAAAGTTGCCGTTAACGCATATTCTATTTTAGAATGCACATCTTCAAATTGTGGGTCAATTACAAATTCCCCAGCTTCAATCTCATTTTCTAAAACTTGTAAACCTCCTAACAATTGCTCTAATTCTATAGCTGTAAGAATTCCAATTTTATGAAGCATTTTGGCATGTGCTTTTGAAGCAATAACATCATATTTCGCAATGTGAACATCTATTTCTCTATCGTTTCCAATAGTAAATTGTTCTATTTTTTTATCTATCGATATACCTTTGTCCCAGAGTTTCATTTCGTCATTTATATTTTAAATTAAGGTAAAATGTAATTCGCCAAAAAAGCTCATTTCATTTTTTTATTTTTATTTACTTATTCGTTATTACAAATAGAATGAACCAAACTTATTAATCATTATGAGATAACCACGTTTTGTTCCTCGTTATCTCAATATACAATAACCCGATTTAGCAATTCAATATAAATTTTAATTCCTTCTTCAATTTCATATATATAGATAAATTCATCTGCCGAATGCGAACGCGTACTATCGCCTGGTCCTAATTTTAATGACGGACACGATAATACAGCCTGATCTGATAATGTTGGCGACCCATAGGTTGTTCTACCTATTTCTAAACCCGCTATTACCAAAGGATGATCAATGGGAATAGACGATGAATTTAATCTCAAACTTCTTGGTGTGATACTATCACAAGGTGATTTCTCTTGAAGAATTTCTGCTATTTCAGCATTGGTGTAGGCATCATTTACACGTACATCAATCACTAAATCAACATCAGCTGGAACTGCATTGTGTTGCGTTCCTGCTTTAATTTGAGTGACAGTTAACTTAACGTCTCCCAAAGCTTCAGAGCCTTTTTCAAACTTAAAATCTTTGAACCATTGCAATACCTTTATCGAATTGTAAATACAATTGTCATCGTTTGGATGTGCTGCGTGACTTGGTGTACCCATAACCTTAGCATCAAAAACTACTAAGCCTTTTTCCGCAACAGCAAGATTCATTAATGTTGGTTCTCCTACAATAGCCACATCTACTTTTGGAATTATTTTGAGCATACTGTTTAGACCATCAGGACCGCTGTTTTCTTCTTCCGCGGAGGCAACTAAAACCAAATTATACTTTAATTCTTCTTTATGATAAAAATAAGTAAACGTTGCAATTAGCGATACTAAACAACCCCCAGCATCATTACTGCCTAAACCAAACAATTTACCATCTTCAACAATAGCCTTTAAAGGATCTTTGGTATATGCTGAATTTGGCTTTACCGTATCATGGTGCGAATTTAACAATAAGGTTGGTTTGCTTTCATCAAAATATTTATTCATAGCCCAAACGTTATTTTTAGTGCGCTTATAATCTACGTTATAACGTTTAAACCAAGCTTCAATATGATATGCTGTCCTGTCTTCTTCTGCAGAAAAAGACTGGGTTTCTATTAATTGTTTTAATAGTGAAATGGCATTGTTTGTTAACTCCTGTATCGCCATATTATAAAGTTATTCGTGTAAAATTATCATTTTCTACGGTTAACATTGACGTGTTCCCCATATTTATGGTTTTTACTCCGTGTTTTAAAGCGTCAAAACAGTTTTCTAACTTGGGAAGCATGCCATCGACAATAATGCCATCCTCCAACAACTGATTATACAATGTTGAATCGATTTGTTTAATTACTGAATTTTTATCATGGATATCTTTTAAAACACCATTTAATTCGAAGCAATAATACATTGACGTTTCGTATAGATTACTCATCCCAATAGCAACCTGAGATGCTATGGTGTCAGCATTGGTATTTAACAATTGTCCATTTCCATCATGAGTTATGGCGCAAAAAACAGGTGTAAAACCTGCCCCTAATAACTTATTTATGGAATTATACGCTACGTTTTTAACGTCGCCTACAAAACCAAAATCAATCTCTTTTACAGGTCTTTTATCTGAAGTTATTGCATTAGCATCGGCCCCAGTTAATCCAATCGCATCTATTTTTAAAGCTTGTAATTTGGCTACGATATTCTTGTTTACCAAACCACCATATACCATAGTGATTACTTCTAAGGTTTCGGCATCTGTAATACGACGACCGTTAACCATTTTAGATTCAATACCTAGTTTTGCAGCAATATGAGTCGCGCGTTTACCACCACCATGAACCAAAATTTTATGTCCTTCTAAATTAGCAAATAGCTTTAGAAAGGCTTTTAAAGAAACGTCATCTTCAATGATGTTACCCCCTATTTTTACTATGGATAGTTTTTCCATTTATAATTTAATTTATCATCTCGAAGAGATTTTCAACAAAGTCATCTATTTCTAGTGAAGATATTGAGTCAATAGCTCCTCTTTCGCAATGACGTTTACTTATTTCTTTCTAATATTTTTTTTAGTACTAATTGTGCTGCATAGGTTCTGTTATTGGCTTGCTCAATCACCAAAGAACTATCACTATCCAAAACCGCATCTTCAACAATCAGATTTCGTCTCACGGGCAAACAATGCATAAATTTCGCAGTACCCAATTTCGCTTTTGTAATCATCCAATTAGGGTCTACATTCAAAACTTTTCCATAATCTTCATAAGAACTCCAGTTTTTAACATAAACAAAATCGGCACCTTTAAAAGCCTCTTCTTGATTAGCAATTATCGGTGTATTCTTAGTAATTTCAGGGTTTAAATTATAGCCCTCCGGATTTGTAATAACAAATTCTACATCCATTTTTTGCATCGCCTGAACAAAGCTATTTGCTACTGCATGAGGCAATGCCTTAACATGAGGAGCCCAACTCAATACTACTTTTGGTTTTATTTTTTTAGCATATTCTGAAATGGTTAAAGCATCGGTTAGACCTTGCAGCGGATGTCCTGTAGCACTTTCCATATTTACAATCGGCACTGAAGCATATTTAACAAAGGCATTCATCACCTGTTCGCTTTCGTCTTTTGCTTTATCGGTTAATGTTGGAAACGCCCTCACAGCGATAATATCACAATATTGTGAAACGACGGCAGCGGCTTCTTTAATGTGTTCGGCAGTATTGCCGTTCATAATGGTTCCATCTCCAAACTCAATACCCCAAGCATCGCCAGATACATTCATTACAATCGGATTCATTCCTAAATTTAAAGCAGCTTTTTGCGTACTTAAACGTGTGCGTAAACTGGAATTAAAAAATAATAAACCAAGTGTTTTATGTTTTCCTAATCCGATATGTCTTAATGGCGTTGACTTTAATGTTTTGGCTTCCTCAATCCATGAATGAATATCATTTATATCTTGGATGGATGTGTAATGTTTCATGTACTCTTATTTTATCTTGGTAAACGGCACTTTGTCTTCAAAAGCATTAAGTATAAAATTATCTTCTAATCCGTTTACAATCCAAGTTTCTATATTTGTTTTTTTAGCAACCGCAGCTGCTTCGATTTTAGATTGCATACCGCCGCTTCCGTGAGATGATTTGGAATTTATTACTTGTTCTTGCAGCTCTTCAAAATTTTCAACCAGTTCAATGGTCTCTGGAGCTTTATTTTCTATAGATTCTTTTGTGTAAATACCATTGGTATTCGTAGCAATTATAAATAAATCGGCTTTTAAAAGAGAGGCTGTTAAAGCCCCCAATTTGTCATTATCACCAAATTTAATTTCATCGGTAGCCACCGTATCGTTTTCGTTAATAATGGGGATGTAATTATTATTTACCAAAATATTAATAGTGTTTACTATATTGATCTTACTTTCTTGTTTTTCAAAATCTGAATAGGATAACAAACATTGCGATGTTAACAAGCCATACTCTCTAAAAATTTCTTGATAAATTCTTATAAGATGGGGCTGACCAATAGACGCCAAGGCTTGTTTTACAAACACATCTTTTTGTTTACTCTCCAACTTCACGAACTGCTTTGCTACCGCAATAGCACCAGAACTTACAATAATAAACTCGCAAGTATCTTGAAGTTTTGCTATTTGATTAGCAATATCTTCAATTTTACCTCTGGATATATTATCGGTTTCCTTGGTAAGAGTATTAGAGCCAACTTTAAGTAATATTCGTTTCTTCTTTTGCATGTTATCTTACTTGTCCACTGCCATGAACATACCATTTATTAGTTACCAAATGCTGTAGACCAATGGGTCCACGTTGGTGTAATTTATCTGTACTAATAGCCAATTCTCCACCCAAACCTAATTGACTCCCGTCGGTAAATCGTGTAGATGCATTATGATAAACGGCCGCATTATCTACATTTTTCATAAATGCTTTGGCAACAGTATTATTTTTAGTAATGATTGATGATGAATGACCGCCAGAATACTTATTAATCATGGCTACAGCATCTTCATTTGAACTAATTTCGGCTATAACTATTTTAAAATCTAAGAACTCTTGATACCAAATATCATCCGATTCAATAGCTTCAATACCTTCAAATGTTGAAAGCGTTTCATCTCCCAAAATTTCAACATTAAATTCTTTAAGTTTTGAAATTAGTGTTTTAATGAATGATACTTTATCTGGTAGGTTTTCATCTATCAACACTTTATCCAAAGCATTACAAGCTGAAATTTTTGCTGTTTTTGCATTGATAATAATATCTAAAGCTATTTGAGTATCTGCTTCCTTTTCAACAAATACAAAATTATTACCTCGCCCACTAATGATTACTGGGCACATTGCATGCTGTTTTACAAAAGCAATTAAACGTTCACCTCCTCTGGGAACTATTAAATCTACTTTTTGAGTTGGCTTTTCTAAAAAGGCCTGCGTTTCTTTTCTGTCGAATTGCAAATACTCTACCCAATCAGTAGAAGCGCCATTCTCTGTTAAAGCCTGATGCCACAAATCAACAATTTTCAAATTTGATGTTGTTGACTCTTTACCTCCTTTAAGCAATATTTTATTTCCAGATTTAAAAGCAATTCCAGCAGCTTCAACCGTTACATCTGGTCGAGATTCGTAAATAATTAAAACCGTTCCAAACGACGCTGTTTTATTATATACCTGCATCCCGTTTTCGTGCTTAAAACTAAAACGCTCAACACCAACGGGGTCATCTTGTGATGCTAAATGAGTAACCGATTTTATCATCTCGTCCACCTTTGAATCGTCCACTTTTAACCGGTCATACATAGAAATATCACCACCTTTATAAGCGTCTAAATCTGTTTTATTAATGTCAATAATTGTTTTCCTTTCTTCTTGTAAAAGTGATGCCATTGTTAATAATACGGCATTTCGTTTTTCAATAGATAGTAAGGTCTTCATTTCTTATTTTTTTAATGTTTATATCTCATATTGTACAATTTTGAATACTTAAACGAGACTCAAGTTTTATAATTTTTTGTTAAAATTTTATAATGCCTTTTTTATAGCCTCGATAAATTGATCAACATGTTCTCTTTTAATAGACAAAGGAGGCAGAATTCTTAATAATTTTTTATTTGATGCGCCACCCGTAAAAATATGGTGCTCATAAATTAATTTTTTCCTAAGGTCTCCAACTTCAAAATCAAATTCCAAACCAAGCATTAAGCCTCTGCCTTTTATTTTTTTTATCTGTGGGATTGTTCTAGCCATCGAAATAAAATACGCTGATATAGCATTAACATTATCCATCAGATGTTCTTGTTCAATTGTATCTAAAACAGCTAATCCTGCAGCGCAAGCCAAATGATTTCCACCGAACGTAGTTCCCAGCATTCCATATTTAGCTTCAATATCTGGATGAATTAAAACACCTCCAACAGGAAATCCGTTCCCCATGCCTTTAGCTATAGAAATCACATCGGGTATTACATTGTAATGTTGAAAAGCGAAAAATTTTCCTGAACGTCCGTAACCAGACTGTACCTCATCTGAAACAAAAAAGGTGTTATTTGCTTTACACAACGTATTAACTTTTTCAAAAAATTCAGTTGTCCCTTGATCGAGTCCACCAACACCTTGAATAAATTCCACAATAACCGCACAAACATCCCCTTTTTCTAACTCAGTTTTTACACCTTCAATATCGTTTAACGCTAAAATAGTTACTTTTTGTTGTGCGTTTATGGGTGCTATAATATTGGCGTTATCGGTTACCGCAACGGCTGCCGACGTGCGTCCGTGAAACCCATTTTCAAAAGCAATAACTCTAGCTTTTCCCGTTTTAAACGATGCCAACTTTAAAGCATTTTCGTTGGCTTCGGCACCAGAATTACACAGGAACAATTGATAGCCTTTACAACCAGAAATCTCTTCCAATCTTTTAGCTAATTCAACTTGTAACGGATTTTGAATGGCATTAGAATAAAACCCTAAAGTTTCTACTTGACGAGTTATTGCTTTAACATAATTTGGATGCGAATGACCAATAGATATAACGGCGTGACCACCATAAAGGTCTAAATATTCCGCCCCCTTATCATCAAAAACATGAATTCCTTTACCAGAAACTGGTGTGACATCGTATAACGGATAAACATCAAATAATGGCATATTTAACTCTTTTTAATTTGATTAATTTTTTCGAACGAGGCTACAATGCCTTGAATTAAGGCAGAACTTAATCCTTGATGTTCCATCGCATTTAATCCTTCAATAGTACAACCACTTGGTGTTGTTACACGGTCTATTTCTTGCTCTGGATGTCTGCCAGATTCAATTAATAAACTAGCGGCCCCAAAACATGTTTGCGTCGCCAGTTCATGAGCTTGTTCTGCTTCAAAACCTAACTGAATAGCACCTTGTGTCGTTGCTCTAATTAAACGCATCCAAAAGGCAATACCACTAGCGCAAATTACGGTGGCTGCCTGAATATGCTCTTCTGGAATTACCATGGTTGTTCCTAATTGATTAAATATTTTTTTAGCCAAATCCATCTTACTTTGCCCTTTAACATTAGCGGCTAAACAGGTCATAGATTTTCCTATAGAAATCGCCGTATTTGGCATAACTCTAATAATATTTTTATCGCTACCAATAATATTTTCTATTTTTGAAATTTCGAAACCAGCAACCACAGACATCACCACATGATTTTCTGTAATTACTGAAGAAACACTTTCTAAAACATTTTCGATATGACGAGGTTGCAAAGCAAAAATCACGATTTCCGATTCTTTGACTGCCAAAACATTATCACTTGTTATGGTGACATAATCCTCATCACTAAAAGCAGTAACCGCTATAGCATTTTTATCACTTAAATATAATGATGTAAATGACTTATTATTAATAAGTCCTTTTGCTATAGAACTGCCTAAATTTCCGGTTCCTATAATGGCTATTTTCATAATTTCTTTATTTTAAAAATAGGTTGCTTTTAATTGTAATCCTGTCGTTTCTTCTAAACCAAACATGAGGTTCATATTTTGAATAGCTTGTCCTGAAGCTCCTTTAAGTAAATTATCAATAATACTGGTTATGAGTAATTTATCTTTATGCTTATGTAAATGAACTAAACATTTGTTAGTATTAACCACTTGCTTTAAATGTAAAACCTCATCCGAAACAAAGGTGAATTCAGCATCTTTATAATATGATTTGAATAAGCTTTTGGCTTCTTCCAAAGACCCTTCAAAATGGGTATAAAGTGTTGCAAAAATACCTCTTGAGAAATTCCCTCTATTTGGCATAAAAAGAATATCTGAAGAAAAATTGCTTTGTAATTGATTAACTGATTGATTAATTTCTCCTAAATGCTGATGTGTAAATGGTTTGTAATACGAAAAATTATTATCTCTCCAAGTAAAATGAGTTGTTTCTGATAGTGATGTACCTGCTCCGGTAGCACCAGTAACCGCATTAATATGTACATCATTTTTCAATAAATATTTATCTGCAAGCGGTAATAAAGCTAATTGAATAGCCGTAGCAAAACAGCCAGGATTGGCAATATAATTGGCTGTTTTAATCGCTTCTCTTTGAAGTTCAGGCAAACCGTAAACAAAGGTTTTATTCTCAAACACTTTATCCCTTTCCAATCTGAAATCATTTCCTAAATCAATAATCCTTGTCTGATTAGAAAACGAATGAGCCTTTAAAAACTTTACTGAGTTTCCATGACCTAAACACAAAAACAAGACATCAACATTTGGATTTATGGTATCAGTAAATTTCAAACCTATACTCCCTACTAGATCTTGATGCACATTACTAATCTTATTCCCAGCATTAGACGTACTAAAAACAAAATCAATTTCTGCATTTGGATGAAACGTGAGCAGTCTAATCAACTCTCCAGCAGTATACCCTGCACCTCCAATAATACCAACTTGAATCATGATTTACGAATTTACTTGTTGATAAATTTTATTTTGATTACCTAAAATTTTGATAAACCCTTTTGCATCTTCTGCACTCCAAGCCTTATTTTCTTCGCCATAACTGCCAAATTTTGCACTCATCAAATCGTGTTTAGAAGAAATACCATCTAATGAGAAATGATATGGTCTTAAGCTCACGATTACATCACCACTAACTTTATCCTGACTACTTTGTAAAAATGCCTCGATATCTCGCATTACAGGATCTAAATACTGACCTTCGTGTAAATGCATCCCATAAAAACTTGATACATATTCTTTATGCTGTAACTGCCATTTAGTAAGGGTGTGTTTTTCCAATAAATGATGCGCTTTAATGGTAATTAATGCGGCTGCGGCTTCAAAACCAACACGCCCTTTAATACCAACAATAGTATCACCCACATGAATATCTCTACCAATAGCGTAAGCTGATGCTAAATTATTTAGCACCTCAATGTTCATTTCGGGATCATTTTTAATACCATTTATGGCTACTAACTCTCCTTTTTTAAAGGATAACTTAACTTTTTCCTCTTCAGTATGCTTCAATTGAGATGGATATGCTTCACTAGGCAATGGTTTTTCTGAAGTTAATGTTTCTTGTCCGCCAACGCTAGTTCCCCAAAGACCCTTATTAATAGAATATTTGGCTTTATCCCAGGACATATCTATACCATTCTCTTTTAGATAATCAATCTCAACCTGTCTTGATAATTTTTCATCTCTAATAGGTGTGATAATTTGAATTTCTGGAGCAAGTGTTTGAAAAATCATATCAAAACGTACTTGATCATTTCCTGCACCTGTACTACCATGAGCAATATAATCGGCACCAATACTTTTTGCATATTCTACTATTTCAATAGCCTGAATAATACGTTCTGCACTTACAGACAACGGATACGTGTTGTTTTTTAAAACATTACCAAATACCAAAAACTTAATTACTTTTTGATAAAAAGAAGGCACGGCATTAATATTTTTATAGGTTGAAACTCCCATTTTATAAGCGTTAGCTTCAATAACATCTATCTCCTTTTGAGTAAATCCTCCTGTGTTTACACTTACCGCATGAACATCATAATCTTTAGATAAACTTACTGCACAGTAAGAGGTATCTAACCCGCCACTATAGGCTATTACTAATTTCTTTATTGAACTCATTTTTTATCTTTTTTTAAAAACATGGTTTCTTTAATGTGTTTTAATCTTTGAAACACTTTTGTTTTTATTGGTTTATTCTCATTACTATTTTTCGCTTTTGGATCATAAAGCATTCCTGTACACAAACACATTTTTCTATTGGTCCGTTTTAAAACATCGAAGTTTTGACAGGTTTGACAACCATCCCAAAAGGTTTGATCATCTGTTAATTCGGAAAATGTTACTGGCTTATAACCTAAATCGCTGTTTAATTTCATGACCGCTAAACCGGTTGTAATACTAAATACTTTAGCATCCGGAAACTTTTTTCTTGAATGTTGAAACACTTTATGCTTGATCTTTTTTGCTAAACCCATATTTCTAAAGTCTGGATGTACTATTAAACCTGAGTTAGCAACAAATTTGCCATGACCCCATTTTTCTATATAACAAAAACCTGCAAACTTATCACCTTCTAGAGCAATAACAGCATTACCATTTTCCATTTTAGTGGTTATATATTCAGGTGTACGCCTTGCTATACCTGTTCCCCTAACCTTCGCAGATTCTGCAATAGTTTCGCAGATAATCTCTGCATATTTAATATGTGATTTATCGGCAATTACAATTTCCATTGTATCTTATATCTTATTAAATGTTATGTTTATTTTTTCCTTCCTAAATGCTGTGCTGGACTCACCTAACCCAATAAATTAATATATACCCTTACGGGCGACGAGAAAAAAAACCGCGCATAATAACAGGTTTAATTATTGAAGAATTAACTGAATTTTGAAATGCTATGATTGATATTTTGAACACTATGAAAAAAATTAAAATTACGTTTTGGTTTTTCTACAAGTTAAGATTAAAAGCGGCGGCGAAAGCGCACGGGAAAACCGGGAACTGTATAACGTATTTTATTTTTCGAATTTTTCATATTGTAAAACTAAAATTTTATTTCTTAAAATAACCACTACTAATTTGATTTTTAGTGAGAATTGTTAATATCTCTGTTTTTCAATAGTTTTATTTTAAATAATTCAATAAACAGCAGCGTATTATGATTCTTTTTATTGAGTAAGTGCTTAGAAATCTCAATATATTATTCTAAATGTATCTAAATGATATCTTTAAAGCCTTTATAATTCTTTAATTTTAATATTTTTATACCATACTTTATCACCATGATCTTGTAAACCAATATGCCCAGTTTGATATTTACCAAATGCGTCCCAATCTTTAAATTTTGAATTAGCGACCATCGCTTCCCATACTTCTCCATGAACAGGAAATTCGGCAATTACGATTCCGTTTAACGATATACTTCCTTGATTTTTGTTGTGGTTAACTTTCAGAACACATAAGTTCCATTCTCCAGCGGGCTTACATACATCATGCATAGGTTGAACCATATCATATAATGCCCCAGCTTGATGATATTTCGGATTTGCTCTAGCATCAGGATGGCGTTCATTATCTAAGACCTGAATTTCTGGACCAGTTTGGTAGGCTTCAATATATTTTTCATCTTCAAAAACTCCCCAAAAAATGCCGCTATTGCCACCTTCAGATATTTTCCACTCTAGTGATAATATAAAATTAGTAAAGGTATTTTTGGTAATGATATTTTTACCTGTGTTCTCTCCGGGATTAAATACCATAGCATCATTTTCAATACGCCATTCTGAATACATTTCATCGTTAAGATACCCTTTCCAGTTATCAAAATTAGTGCCGTCAAAAAGTATAATCCAATCATTTATCAAACCCTCTTCAATAACTTTAAATTGTTTCTCTTCTATGGATTTATCATTGTTTTGTTGTTTACAAGAAACTATAAGTATTAACAAAAACAGTGAATACATTAATTGCTTTATTGAAAGTGATTTTAAATATTTCATGTATCTTAACTGATTAAATTTCATTTATCATTCTATTTCGCATCATACTATCTATCATCTTGATTAATACAATTTGGGAACCAAACTTCTTCATATGCAAAACCGAGTTACTTTATTTATATAATTTGGTACTTTAAAAATCAACTAATTTAAAGGCCTAGTATTTTCTTTAATTGGCCTTTATCAACATCGCTTCCAGCAAAATCATCAAAACTACGTCCTGCAGCTTCAATTAAATGCTTTTGAATAAATGCTGCTCCTTCTCTTGCACCTTGTTCGGCGGATTTTATACAACACTCCCATTCCATTACCGCCCAAACATCACATCCGTATTTTGTTAATTTTGAAAAAATTCCTTTAAAATCAACTTGCCCATCTCCCAAAGAACGAAAACGTCCAGCGCGATCTTTCCAATCAGAATAGCCTCCATAAACACCTTGTTTCCCTGTTGGATTAAACTCTGCATCTTTTACATGAAACATTTTTATATATTCATGATAGTAATCGATAAACGTTAGATAATCTAATTGCTGAAGCATAAAATGACTCGGATCATAAAGAATGTTAGCACGACTATGATTATTTGTTGCTTCTAAAAAACGTTCGAAGGTAATACCATCATGTAAATCTTCTCCAGGATGCAATTCGTAACACACATCTACGCCATGCTCATCAAAATGATTTAAAATAGGCAACCAACGTTTAGCTAATTCTTCAAATCCCATTTCTACTAAACCACTTGGTCGTTGTGGCCACGGATAAACAGTCTGCCACAAAAAAGCACCGGAAAAAGTAGCATGTGCTTTTAAACCTAATCTACCACTAACTGTTCCAGATTTTTTTACAAAATCTATCGCCCAATCAGTTCTAGCTTTAGGATTATTTCTTACTGCCTCAGGCGCAAAACTATCAAACATCACATCGTAAGCCGGGTGAACCGCCACTAATTGTCCTTGTAAATGCGTAGACAATTCTGTGATTTCTAAACCATAAGAATTCACTTTTCCTTTTAAATCATCACAATAGGTTTGACTTATAGCAGCCTTTTCGATATCAATTAAATTGCATTCCCATGTTGGTATTTGAATGCCTTTATAACCTAAATCGGAAGCCCATTTACACATCCCATCTAAACTATTAAACGGTACTTCGCTTCCAGCAAATTGTGCTAAAAAAACTGCTGGTCCTTTTATTGTTTTCATACTCCCTTTCATAATTTAGTTATTATTTCATTTTTACCCATGCCGCATTATTCTTGTCGCTCTCTACTGACGCATAAATAAATTGCATGCCACGCACCCCATCTCTTACCGTTGGGTAATCAGGTTTTTCGATAGTTTTCCCATCTAAAACGGCCATTACATGTGTTGCAAAATTTTTATATATGGTAGCAAATGCTTCCAAATAACCCTCAGGATGGCCCGCTGGAATGCGCGATACATTCAAAGCCTCATCATACAAATCATTTCCATTTGGTGTAAAAATCTTCACTGGTTGTTCTAGCCAATGTGTTATCAATTGATTTGGATTTTCCTGATGCCATTCTAAACTTCCTTTTTCTCCATAAACTTTTATAGCCAAATTATTTTCCTCACCTAAAGCTATCTGAGAAATAGACATCGTACCTTTAGCTCCATTTTCCATTCGAAGTAATAAATTACCATCATCATCAAGAATTCTGCCTTCACCAAATCGACCTAAATCTGCAGCTAATTCATTAATTTTTAAACCTGTTATATATTCCACTAAGTTTTCAGCATGTGTGCCAATATCTCCTAATGCACCGCCAATTCCAGATTTCTTTGGATCGACTCGCCATGAGGCTTGCTTCTGTCCTGTTTTTTCAACTGAAGTAGATAGCCAACCTTGTAAATATTGTACTTGAATTTTTCTAATCGTACCTAAATCTCTGTTAGCGACCATAGCTTTAGCCTGCTTTACCAATGGATGTCCTGTATAATTATGTGTTAGAGCGAAAAGTTTTCCGCTTTTAACAACAATTTTTTCTAATTCGATAGCTTCATTTAAAGTAAGCGTCATCGGTTTATCGCAAACCACATGAAATCCATTCTCTAAAGCCATTTTTGCTGGCGGAAAATGCATGTGATTGGGTGTTACTATTGCTACGAAATCCATTCGTTTACTCTTAGGAAGCTCTTTTTCTTTTGAAATCATCTCTTCAAAACTTCCATAACACCTTTCTTCTGATAGGAATAACGCTTTTCCTGAAGCAATCGATTTTTCTGCACTACGACTAAACGCACCACATACCAACTCTATCATTCCATCAATAGAAGACGCTTTTCTATGCACATCTCCAATGAATGACCCAGTTCCACCACCAATCATTCCCATTCTTAATTTTCTTGTCATACTGTAATTAAGCTTGTTCTGTTTTACTTCGTTTCTTCATATAAATATTAAGTCCTATAAAAGCAATAATCAGTATTGCTGGAAGTATCGACATGGTTCTTAACGCCTCAATAGGACTAGCATTATCCATGAGATTTCCCATAATTGGTAAAACTAATGATACTGAAAACATACCTGCACCCCCCATAATAGATAAGCCTAGGGCACCTGTTTCTGGAAGATATTCTGCTACAAAACCCAACATAGTTGGCCAAAAAAATGTTACTCCAATTGCAAAGACTGCCGCTGAAACAAAGGTCATTCCACCAGCAGTAACTGTTAACAACCATAATCCAACAAACGTAAATATTGCCGAATACAATAACATGCCAGAGGGTTTTAATTTATGAACAACTTGACCAGCAAACATTCTACCTAATGCCATAATACCATTAATAAAAGCTAATACTAAAAGAGGTACTTCAACAGATTGTTTTAATAAAGATTCAATACGTTGTGTAGTCCCCAACTCCGAAGCTGCGGTTAAAAACATACAGAACATCATAAATAAAAATAAGGGTTTCCCTATGCTTGAAAACATTTTTTTATTACTTATCCCCATTTGAACACGCTCAGTAACTGGAAAATTTTGTCCAAAAAATAATGCCCCATAAATCACTAAAGGAATAAACAAAGTGCCAACCATAGCTTCCCAGCTTAATCCCATCACATCCATAATTAACCATCCAACAATGGCACCAATTACGATGCCTCCTGGAAACCATACATGAAACCTATTAAGCATCTTCGTTTTTTCTTCCGTGTACATGGATGCAATCATAGGATTTAAAGCGGCTTCAACCATGCCGTTTCCTATACCGACAAATAAAGTAGCGATAAAAAGTGAAGACATTGAATCTGCTATAAGAGTCAAAATAATTCCAATGGCGTGTGTAATAAATGCAATCCATGTGATTTTTTTTATCCCTAGAAAATCTACCAAGGGACCACCAAAAATCATGGCTAATGTAAAACCAAAAAAGGCTGGCGTAAAGGCATAACCTATTTGTTCCAATGTCAATCCAACACCTTCAGGTCCAAAGACGGTTTCTAACCTCGCCCTAATTGCAAAAGTCATTGCTGTAGTAATTAAGGCAAGACAACTTGCCAAAAAGAGTCTATTCTTATTAATGTTTTCCACGTTAAAAATATTTAGATTAGTTAGCTGTAAATTTATGAAAGTTGTTTTCCAACGCGTATCAATAAATCTCTTGTTAGTTCAATTCCTTTTTCTTCAGGAATTACTGTGCCTTCATACTCTACTCCAACAAAACTTTTGTATCCAGAATCCTTTACCATTTTCATTATTTTATAATAATCGATTAATATATCTTCTCCATTTTCATTAAAATCATAGGATTTAGCACTTACAGCTTTTGCAAAAGGCAACAATTCTTTCATGCCTTTATATCTATCATAAGCCTCTAAGCAATTACCTTCTTTATCCTTTGTAACACAAAAATTTCCAAAATCCGGTAAAGTGCCACAATTGTTATTTTTTATTTGTGAAAATACCTCAGTCATCCACTCGCCATTAGATGAAAACCCACCATGATTTTCAACCAAAATATTGATACCTGAATCCTTAGAAAAATCCGATAGTTTAGTTAAGGAATCTAAACTAGCCTTAACAGCTTCTGCTTTATCAATCCCTCCTGCAAGATTAACCCTAATGGAATGGCATCCTAAAAAATGTGCTGCTTCTACCCACTTGTAATGATTCTGAATGGCTTGTAATCGTTTTTCATCATCAGGATCAGCCATCGCTCCTTCTCCATCAATCATTATTAAAATATTTTCCTGACCTTCGCTATCTGCTCTAGATTTCATTTCCTTTAAATAAGTCATATCTTTAGCCTTATCCTTAAAAAACCCATTTACATATTCAACACCTTCAAAACCAAAACTTCTAGATTTTGCTGCGAATTCTAAATGATCCATTTTTTTATCAAATAAAGTGCGATGCAGAGACCACTCTGCTAAAGACATTTTGAAAAACAAAGAATCATCGCTTAAACCATCAATATTTGTTTCAGTATTTTTCTTTTCGTTTTTACAGGCTGACAAACCAAGCAACGACAACGCAACACTTGCCTGAGTTGTTCTTTTTACGAATTGTCTTCTTCTCATGTGTTTATATCTATTGTTTTTTATTGATCACAGTAGCATCCATTTATTTATCCCATTTGGTATCAGGGTATAGTTATGGATATATCATGAAATGGTATTATTAAATTAACAACATAATTCCGCGTTAATCGCGTGAAAATATATATTTGAATTTAAATTCTTGTAATTTATTATTCACTGAAATAATTTAAACTTTAATACGAGCCAAATTAGTTATTTTTCCAATAATTAAGAATTAATTTATTAATTTCTCTATTTTTATATATTAAGTTTAACATATTACAATAAATTTGATTTAACACTACTTTTAAATACAATCAAAATAAATATAAAAACGATAATGACTAAAGAAGTAATAACCAACTACACAACCCCTTATGACGCCATAGTAATTGGCACGGGTATATCAGGTGGTTGGGCTGCCAAAGAGTTATGTGAAAAGGGTCTAAAGACACTGGTTTTAGAACGTGGTCGTTTGATAAACCATATCACCGATTATCCAACTGCACATCTAGATCCTTGGGATATGGAGTTGCGAAACAACGTTACTAAAGAAGATAAAGCAAGACAGCTTAAGCAAAGTCGAACTGGGTATACTACAAAATTTGAAAGTAAACATTGGTTTGTAGACGATTTAAAACATCCTTATAACGAAACAAAACGGTTTGACTGGATGCGAGGTTATCATGTTGGAGGCAGATCCATCACATGGGGAAGACAAAGCTACAGATTAAGCGATTTAGACTTTGAAGCTAACAAAAAAGATGGTCACGGTGTCGATTGGCCCATTCGTTATAAAGATATTGCTCCTTGGTATGATTATGTAGAAAGCTATATTGGTGTTAGCGGAGAACATCTTGGATTACCCCAACTACCAGATGGTATTTTTGAGCCTCCGATGGAATTAAACTGTGTAGAGGAGCACCTAAAAGAGCAACTCTCCAAAAATTATGATGACAGACTTCTAACCATAGGTAGGACAGCCCATATAAATAGTTCCAAAATATTTAATGGTAGAAGTAAATGTCAATATAGAGCGCGATGCAGAAGAGGCTGTCCATTTGGAGCTTATTTTAGCAGTAATTCGTCAACCTTACCTGCAGCAGAACTTACAGGGAATATGACTTTAAGACCTAACTCTATAGTTCATGAAATTATTTATGACGCCGATTTAAAAAAAGCTACAGGAGTTAAAGTTATTGATACCGAAACAAAAGAAACTCTCGTTTTTAATGCTAAAATTATTTTTTGTTGTGCATCATCTATGGCATCAGCTTCGATATTGCTACAATCTAAATCAGACCGTTTTCCAAATGGATTAGGTAATGATTCAGGGGAACTGGGACATAATATTATGGATCATCATTTAGGTGCAGGTGCCTCAGGGAAATTTGACGGATATCATAATAAATACTATAAAGGAAGACGCCCAACTGGAATTTACATTCCTCGATTCAGAAATTTAGGAGATAAAAAAACTATAAATAAAGAATTTTTAAGAGGCTATGGTTATCAAGGTGGGGCTGGTAGAGGCTCTATTTCAGAGCATGTTAAAGAACTTGCATATGGCGCAGAATACAAAGAAAAAATATTAGAACCTGGCGAATGGCGTATGGGGTTGGGTGGTTTTGGTGAATGTTTACCAAATCATGATAACAAAATGACACTTGATTATGAGAAACTAGATGATTGGGGGTTGCCAACCATTACGTTTGATGCTGAATGGAAAGAAAACGAGCTAATTATGCGTAAGGATATGATTCAACAAGCTGCTGAAATGTTAGAAAAAGGAGGCTTTAGAGATATTACAACGTTTAATAATCTATCTGCTCCTGGCATTGGAATTCATGAAATGGGAACAGCCCGTATGGGTAGAGACCCAAAAACATCGATTCTAAATGAATACAATCAAATTCATACCGTAAATAACGTGTATGTTACCGATGGCGCATGTATGACGTCTTCTGGATGTCAAAATCCGTCGTTAACGTATATGGCAATTACTGCAAGAGCAGCAAATCATGCTGCTAAACAATTTAAAAGCCTGTAATTATGAAAAGAAGAGACGTTTTAAAAGGATTAGGACTCACATTAGGCTATACCGTTGCTACTCCATCAATTATAAGTTTGCTTCATGGCTGCAAAACAGAAGCTAAAGTTTGGATACCCCAATTTTTATCCATTACCGAAGGTGTTATTTTAACAAATTTGGTTGATTTAATTTTACCAAAAACAGAAAGTACTCCCGGAGCTTTAGAAGTAAACGTTCCTGAATTTATAGATTTGTTTGTTTTTAAAGTTTATGAAGACGAAGAAAAAATTAAATTTAAGAAAGGAATGGAATCTATTCAAAAAGCTTTAAATATTGTTGATGAGAGTACATCGATTATAAAAAATGAAGATTATGATAATCTGCTTTCAAAATATTTAAGGGCTAATAAAGAACAACAGAAGTTTTACAGTAAAGAGGAAAATGAAAATACCGAAGACTCCATGATTTTTAACACCCTAATAAGTATTAGAAACTCATCCGTTTGGGCATATAAAACCAGTGAACAAATTGGGGAAAATATTTTAGCATACGATCCCATTCCTAGCGAACAAATAGGTTGCGCTTCTGTAGAAAATCTCACTGGTGGAAAAGCTTGGTCTCCTAATTAAATAACACAATATGAAATACATTTATACATTATTTTTAATTGCTGCTT
Organism: Yeosuana sp.; assembly: GCF_057126245.1. Lineage (NCBI taxonomy): Bacteria > Pseudomonadati > Bacteroidota > Flavobacteriia > Flavobacteriales > Flavobacteriaceae > Yeosuana > Yeosuana sp. Next base: position 86,781 of record NZ_DBNGMQ010000054.1, read on the forward strand.
TATCTTTTATAGTAAGTTGTAAAGAAAAACCAAAAGAAAAAGAGACTATTGAGGTTACCAAAAATTGGCAGCCCTTATTTAATGGTAAAGATTTAAACGATTGGATTATAAAAATAAAAGGCTACCCATTAGACGAAAACCCTTATAACACGTTTCGTACAGAAAACGGGGTTATAAAAGTGGCTTATGACCGCTACGACAATTTCAATAATACATTCGGGCATTTATTCTATAAAACGCCGTTTAATAATTATAAATTCAGAATGCAATACCGATTTACTGGTGAACAAGTTGAAGGAGGCCCAGGTTGGGCAAAACGTAACAGTGGTATTATGATTCATTGCCAACCACCTGAAAGTATGAGCTTAGATCAAAATTTCCCACTGAGTATTGAAGTTCAACTTCTAGGAGGTATTGATGAAACTGTTAAGCGACCTACAGGGAATTTATGTACACCAGGCACTCATGTAGTTATGGGCGGCGATTTAAAAACGGACCACTGTACAGAATCTAATTCTAAAACGTTTTATGGCGATCAATGGATTAATGTAGAAGTTATTGTGAAAAATGACACGATAACTCACAAAATAAATAATGAAATCGTTCTAACTTATTCAAACCCACAAATAGGTGGAGATTTAAGTGATTTCTCTGAAGAATGGAAAGCCAAAGACGGAGAACTTTTAAAAGGAGGCTACATTTCATTACAAAGTGAAAGTCATCCAGTAGAATTTAAAAATATTGAAATACAAGTTTTAGATTAAAAGTAATATGGGAGTGAAAACAAAAACTTTTCTGCTAGTCTTATTTATGGCTATCTCGTTTTGCTCCTATACAATAAATGCCCAAGAATTTAATAATTATACTGAAACCTTAAATGATAATGATATTGTCTTTGAATTAGTAGCTATTAGAGGAGGGGCTTTTTTAATGGGAGCGGATAAAAATGATGCGACTCGAAAGCAAAATGAAAAACCTCAACACACAGCTATTATAGATGATTTTTGGATTGGAAAATATGAAATTACTTGGGAGCAATATGATGCGTTTGTTTATGAAGAATTTGAAAAACTAGATTTAACAAACAAAACAAAACTTGAACCATTAGGAATTGAGGCTATATCTGGTGCTACAACACCCTATGTAGATATGAGTTTTAACATGGGAGAGGTATCTTCCCCAGCAGTTAACATGACGCAATATGCCGCTCTTATGTATTGTAAATGGTTAACATTAAAAACAGGAGTATTCTATAGATTACCTACTGAAGCAGAATGGGAATATGTTTGTAAAAAAGGAGAGACTGACAAGATTGAAGAACTAAGTGAAGCTGCATGGTTTTTTGAAAACTCAAAAAGTAAATATCAAAACATAGGGCTTAAAAAGCCAAATAAAATTGGCGTTTACGACATGTTAGGAAATGTTTCAGAATGGGTTTTAGATCAATTTAGTACGACATATTATGAAACGTCTCCAAAAAACAATCCTTGGAATAAACCTTCTGAGCTTTATCCAAGAGTTTTAAGAGGTGGGTCATGGAAAGATACGGCTGACAAACTTTGTTGCACCTCCAGAATACCATCAAACCCTAAATGGAAACGAAGAGATCCTCAAATCCCAAAAAGTGACTGGTGGCATACCGACGCACCATTTATAGGCTTCAGAATAGTTAGACCAAAAATCCAACCTTCTAAAGAAGATATTGAAAAATATTGGCTTGAAGTTATTAAAGATTTTAATCTTAATTAAATTATTATGAATAACAAAACCAAAAACTTTACTAGAAGAGATTTTGTAAAAAGATCATCTTTAGCAACTGGTGGTATTTTACTTGCCCCGTCGTTAATAAGCGCAACACCTTATAATACTAAAAACATATTAAAATTAGCAGTTATTGGTTGTGGGGGCAGAGGCACTGGTGCGGCTGTCCAGGCCCTAAAAGCAGACAATGAGGTACAGCTAGTAGCCATGGCTGATGCTTTTAAAGACATATTAGATACATCTTTTGAAAATCTTTCTAAAATATTTGAGTCTGCTAGAATACCTGTTAAGGAAAGCATGAAGTTTGTTGGTTTTGGTTCCTATAAAAAAGCAATTGATGAAGCAGATGTTATAATACTTGCGACCCCTCCTGGATTTAGACCACAACATTTTGAATATGCTGTTTCTCAGGGTAAGCACGTATTTATGGAAAAGCCTCTTGCGACCGATGTTGCTGGGATAAAAAAGGTTTTGGAAGCAGCAAAAATTGCTGAATCAAAAAAACTTAATGTTGTAGTAGGTTTACAAAGACGTTACCAATCTAGTTACCTAGAAACACTGAATCTTATTCAAAAAGGAAGTATTGGCAAAATAGTTTCAGGACGAGTATATTGGAATAGCGGAGGTGTTTGGGTGAGACCAAGAGAAGAAAAATTTACCGAAATGGAATACCAAATGCGAAATTGGTATTATTTTAATTGGCTTTGTGGAGATCATATTTTAGAACAACACATCCACAATATTGATGTTGCTAACTGGTTTATTGGAGAACACCCAATAAAAGCACAAGGCATGGGCGGAAGAGAGGTTAGAAATGGTAAAGACCATGGGCAAATTTTCGACCATCATTTTGTGGAATTTGAATACCCAAGTGGCGCTGTTATTTCAAGTCAATGCAGACATCAGAAAGGTTGTTTAACACGAGTTGCTGAATCATTTCAAGGGACTTTAGGAACCTCTGAAACTAGTGGTGGTAATAAAGCTATTTTAAAGTCCTATTCTGGAGAAACCATATATAAACATGATAATGAAATGGACAAAAACCCTTATCAGGTTGAACACAACAAACTTTTTGCCGCTATAAGAAATGGAGAAGTAATCAATAATGTGGACTATGGAGCAAAAAGTACTATGACTGCTATTTTAGGAAGAATGGCTACTTATTCTGGCAAAGAGATTACATGGGATGAAGCTATGGCAACTAATTTAAAGTTAGTTCCAGACGAGGAAACTTTATCATTTGATTCGATGCCACCTATAATTCCAGATGAGTTTGAAAACTATCCTATTCCCGTTCCTGGCAAGACAACCTTTATTTAAAAATACACAAGATGAACAGACGATTATTTGTTAAAAAAAGTGCCACAGTTGCCTCATTTTTAGGGCTAGGACTTACAGGAGTAAATGCATTAAATCTTAAAGAACAAAAAGACAAAACCTTAAGTTCTTTTAAATTAAATTATGCACCACATATAGGTATGTTTAAACATTTTGCTGGTGAAAATCTTACTGATCAATTAAACTTTATGGCTGATGAAGGTTTTGTTGCTTTTGAAGACAATAATATGAAAAAACGTTCTATTGAAACTCAAGAGGCTATAGTAAAAACTATGAATAAAAGAGGTATGAATATGGGTGTTTTTGTGGCACATAGTATTTATTGGAAAGAACCAAATCTTACCAGTGGAAATCTTGATAAACGTAACGAGTTTTTGAATGATATTAAAGAATCTGTTGAAGTTGCTAAGCGGGTTAATGCAAAATGGATGACTGTTGTACCAGGTCATGTAGACTTAAAACAAAATATGGCTTATCAAACCCAAAATGTGATTGAAACATTAAAACAGGCCTGCGGTGTTTTAGAACCTCATAATTTAACCATGGTTTTAGAACCCTTAAATTTCAGAAATCATCCAGGACAATTTTTAAGTGAGTCGCCTCAGGCTTATCAAATATGCAAAGCAGTAGATTCGCCATCATGTAAAATATTATTTGATATTTATCATCAACAGATACAGGAAGGAAATCTAATTCCAAATATAGAAATCTGCTGGGACGAAATTGCTTATTTTCAGGTTGGTGATAATCCTGGTAGAAAAGAACCATCAACAGGAGAAATAAATTTTAAAAACGTTTTCAAGTTTATTCATTCGAAAGGTTTTAATGGCATTATTGGTATGGAACACGGAAATTCTATGAAGGGTAAAGCTGGTGAGCGCGCCGTTATTGATGCCTATAAAACCTCAGATAATTTTTAAATTAATGACAAATGAAAAAAAATCATAAATTAAATAGCAGAAGGACATTTATAAAAAAAACAGCAATAACAACCATTGGGATTTCGATAATTCCAAGGTACGTTATGGGCAAAGGATTTATTCCTCCAAGTGACAAATTAAATGTAGCTGTTGTTGGGGCTGGAGGGAAAGGGTATTCAGATATGATAAATGTTTGGAATAATGGCGCTTCAAACATTGCTGCTATTTGTGATGTTGATTGGAATAGAGCATCACAAGCATTTGATTTTTTTCCTAACGCCAAACGCTTCAAAGATTATCGGAAGTTATTAGATGAAATAAGCGATATTGATGCCATAACAGTATCAACTCCAGATCATACCCATGCTGTTATTACTTATACAGCAATGCAATTAGGTAAACACGTTTATGTGCAAAAACCATTAACACACAATATTTACGAAGCCAGAATACTAACGGAAGCCGCAAAGAAATATAAAATAGTAACTCAAATGGGCAATCAAGGTGCATCGGGAAAAGGTGTGCAAACCATGATTAACTGGTTTAACAATGGAACTATTGGCACTGTAAATAAGGTTGATGTATGGACTAACCGACCTGTATGGCCTCAAGGCATAAAAAGACCAAAAGAGAAACCAGCTTTATTAGATAATTTAGATTGGGACTCGTGGGTAGGTCCAGCCCAATGGGTAGATTATCACCCGCTATATCACCCTTTTAAATGGAGAGGCTGGTGGAGTTTTGGTACTGGAGCACTCGGAGATATGGGATGCCATTTAATGGATCCTCCTTATAGAGTTTTAGGTTTGGGTTATCCCACTGAAGTTGAAAGTAGTATAGGTTCTATATTTACTAAAGATTGGACACCTGATTATTATCCAGAATCATGTCCGACTTCATCAAGAACCCAGTTAAAATTTGAAGCTACAGAAAGGAATCCCTCAGAAGTTAAATTGAATTGGACAGATGGTGGATTACGTCCTTTTCATCCAGACTTAATTCCAGCTGATCATTCCATTGGCGACGAAAATAGCACAAATGGTGTTATAATGATCGGAGAAAAAGGCATTATGACCTCTGGAACTTATGGGAGAAACCCTAAAGTTTATCTCAATTCTGGTGAAATTATTTTACCAGATTACGATGATAATGAGGACAAAAATAGCTTGCCAGAAAATGGACACCAAGCTAAATGGGTTAAGGCTTGTAAAGATGGTTATGGTAGTGACAAACACAAAGAGCTCACCTCATCATTTGACTTTGCAGGACCACTTACGGAATCTATTTTAATGGGAAATCTAGCTATTAGGAGTTATAATTTAAGAGAAAAAGTTGGCGAAAGATTTAGTTACCCAGGTCGTAAAAAATTACTATGGGATGGCATTAATATGAAAATAACCAATTTCGAACCTGCCAATCAATTTGTAAAAAGAACATATCGAGAAGGCTGGAAATTGGATTAATTAAATTAAAGAATATAATCTGTACTAATAAAGTTTGAGGTTTTCTTTTCTAATAACTCAGTTAAGATAGCGTTGTTGTATTCGTTATCTTTTGAAGCCACAAAAGTTCTTATTGAAAACGAGCGTAACGCATCATGAACACTCAACGTACCAAAAGCGGAATCTTTTCTTCCGGTAAAAGGATACACATCAGGACCACGCTGACACGAACTATTTAAGTTTACTCTACAAACTAAATTAACAAGTGTATCAATTAACGGCGATAAGGTGTGAATATTTTTACCAAACAAACTTACTTGTTGTCCGTAATTAGATTCTGCCATATCATCTAAAGGTTCTTCAATATCAGCAAAAGAAACTACCGGAATTACAGGTCCAAACTGTTCTTCTGTAAACACCCTCATTTCTTTAGTTACAGGATATAAAACTGCAGGAAAAATAAAATTCTCACTTGTTTCGCCACCTTTTTTATTTAAAACTTTTGCGCCTTTTTCTTTGGCATCGTCTATTAATTCTTGAATATATGCTGGTTTGTCTTCTTCCGGGAGGGGTGTTAATTGAGCTCCTGTTTCCCAAGGATTTCCAAATTTAAGCTGATCAACTTTATAGGCAAATCTTCTATTAAATTCTTCGACAACAGATTCGTGAACATATAACACTTTAAGTGCCGTACATCGTTGCCCGTTAAACGATAACGTTCCTGAAATACACTCATCAACAGCTAAATCTAAATCGGCATCGGGTAACACAATGGCTGGATTTTTAGCTTCTAATCCTAAAACCATACGCAATCTATTTCCTTTCGGATGTTGCGACTGAAGGGTATTAGCAGACTTACTATTACCTATTAAGGCTAGCACATCAATTTTACCAGATTTCATAATAGGGGAGGCCAAAACACGACCACGACCATAAACAATATTCACAACACCTTCTGGAAAACTACTTTGAAAAGCTTCTAATAAAGGAGAAATTAGTAAAACCCCAAGTTTTGCCGGTTTAAAAATAACTGGATTCCCCATAATTAATGCTGGAATTAATAAGGTAAATGTTTCGTTTAATGGATAATTATAGGGTCCTAAACACAATACAACCCCTAATGGTCCACGACGAATATGAGCATATACCCCAGAGTTTTTTTCAAACTTTGCAGAGTCTCTATCTATTTGTTTATAGGCTTCAATAGTATCGTAAATATAATCGACTGTTCTATCAAATTCTTTTTCAGAATCGGGTAGGTTCTTTCCAATTTCCCACATTAAAAGCTTCACAACTTCTTCACGCTTCGTTTTCATCTGATCAACAAATGCCTCCATACATCCAATTCTATCAGCTACTTTCATGGTAGGCCATAAGCCCTTACCATTGTCATAGGCAGCAGTTGCAGAATCAAGCACTTCTAATGCCTCTTTTTCACCTAGTTGTGGAATTGTTCCCAACAAAGTTGGTTTATACTCTGGCGTTGAAGATATGGTTGAATACACTTCTGCGGTTTCTCCTTCCCAATGCTTTAACTCACCATGAACTAAATAAGTTGATTGATGTAAAAGTGTATTTATTTTATAGTTATTAGGTATATCTAAAACTGACATTTTCATATTTGTGATTTTGTTTTTATTTGAAAGCTAAGATACTGATTTTAAAAGAGAGGTTCTACCTAAAACAATTCAAACATTAAAAATTTCACAAAAAACTAAAGGTTTAATTACTTGTAAATAAATAACTTACATCGAAAACGTTTTCGTATAACAAATCACGAAAGAAATTGAAAAACTAACCAAAATTAAACTAAGAACTCAAATAAATCTGGTTTATTATTAAGATAATCACCGTAAAAATTATGACGTTTCATTTTAGTAAGTAAAGGTTCTAAATCATGAGACGACTTTAATACGATTCCAACTACGGCCGAGCCATTTTCTCTGTTGGTCTTTTTTGCATACTGAAAATACGTAATATCATCATTCTCACCCAGAATATCGACTACAAATTCTTTTAATGCTCCCGAGCGTTGAGGAAACTTCACAATAAAATAATGCTTTAAATTAGCGTATAAAAGGGCTCTTTCTTTAATTTCGGGGGTTCTATAAATATCGTTATTACCACCACTAACCACACAAACCACATGCTTATCTTTTATCTCATCAGCATAAAAATCTAATGCCGAAATACTTAAAGCTCCTGCTGGCTCAACCACGATAGCATCTTTATTATAAAGTTCCAAAATGGTTTCGCATACTTTTCCTTCTGGAACAGTAATCATGGCATGCAAATGCGCTTTACAAACATTAAATGTTAAATCCCCAACACGTTTAACGGCTGCACCATCAACAAATTTTTCAATGTGATCCAATTCGGTATTTTTATTATTTTTTATTGAAACCGACATAGAAGGTGCGCCTTCTGGTTCTACACCAATAATTTTAGTGCTGGGCGACAATTGACTAAAAACAGCTGATAATCCCGCAGCGAGACCTCCTCCACCAACGGGAATAAAAACATAATCAATGGGTGTTTTAGATTGTTCCAATAATTCTAAACCAATCGTAGCCTGCCCTTCAATAACTTTCTCATCATTAAAAGGATGAATAAATGTTTTCTTTAATTGGTCACATTCTTTCGTCGCAGCGTGATACGCATCATCAAACGTGTCACCATGAAGAATAATATCAATATACTCTTCGCCAAACATTTTTACCTGTTCCAATTTTTGATTGGGTGTAGGCGCTGGCATAAAAATAGAGCCTTTAATTTTTAATAATTTACAAGATAAGGCAACACCTTGCGCATGATTTCCGGCACTTGCACAAACAACACCCTTTGTAGATTCTTCTTTCGTTAAGGAGCTTATTTTATTATAAGCACCTCTGATTTTATAGGAACGAACTTGTTGTAGGTCTTCTCTTTTAAAATAAATATTGGAATTAAATACTTTAGAAAGCCTAACATTAGGCAATACAGACGTAACTGCCGATACCTTTTTAATGGTATCGGCAGCTACTTTTATATTATCAATACTAGGAAAATAGGGTTCTTTTTCCTTATTCATAAGTATATTTACTATTTAAACTATTGGCTTCATAGCCTTCATAGAGGCTCTTAAGAATGCTCCTATTTTTTCAACCGGATGCTCTCTTAGTGCTTTATTTACTTGAATTAACTTAGCATTATCAACACCTTTACCATTATCTTTTGCATACGCCTTCCCGATAACGTCTGTATCGATTTTCTTCATAAAATCTCCTAATAATGGTTTACAAGCATGGTCGAATAAATAACATCCGTACTCTGCTGTATCAGAAATAACACTGTTCATTTCATATAGCTTACGTCTTGCAATTGTATTTGCAATAAGTGGTGTTTCATGTAATGATTCGTAGTAAGCAGATTCATCAATAATTCCAGAATCTGTCATGGCTTCAAACGCCAATTCAACACCGGCTCTTACCATTGCTACCATTAACACACCATTATCATAATACTCTTGTTCTGAAATTTCAACATTTCCAGCAGGCGTTTTTTCAAAAGCTGTTTCGGCTGTTGCTGCTCTCCATGTTAAAAGTTTTTTATCATCATCAGCCCAATCTGCCATCATACCGCTAGAAAAGTTCCCTTCCATAATATCATCCATATGTTTTTGGAACAAGGGACGCATAATATCTTTTAACTCTTCAGATAATTCATATGCTTTAATTTTTGCTGGGTTAGATAAACGGTCCATCATATTGGTGATACCACCATACTTAAGTCCTTCAGTCACTGTTTCCCAACCATATTGAATTAATTTTGAAGCATATCCAGCGTCAATTCCTTTTTCAATCATCTTATCGAAACAAAGGATAGAGCCTGTTTGTAATAATCCACAAAGAATGGTTTGTTCTCCCATTAAATCAGATTTTACCTCAGCAACAAATGACGATGCTAAAACACCAGCTCTATCGCCTCCAGTAGCCGCTGCATACGCTTTTGCCTGTGCCCAACCTTTTCCTTCTGGATCATTTTCTTCATGAACTGCAATTAATGTTGGAACCCCAAATCCTCTTTTATATTCTTCTCTTACTTCTGTACCAGGACATTTAGGAGCCACCATAATTACGGTAAGATCTTTTCGGATTTGTGTGCCTTCTTCAACAATATTGAATCCGTGAGAATATGATAAGGTTGCGCCTTGCTTCATTAAAGGCATAATCGCTTTAATAACGCTTGTATGTTGTTTGTCTGGGGTAAGGTTTAATACTAAATCTGCTGATGGAATTAACTCGTCATAAGTTCCAACATTAAACCCATTTTCTGTCGCATTTACAAAAGAAGCTCTCTTTTCTTTAATCGCTGCTTCACGCAAGGTATACGATATATCTAGGCCAGAATCTCTCATATTTAAACCTTGATTTAATCCTTGAGCACCGCACCCCACAATGACTATCTTTTTTCCTAATAAAGCATTTACACCATCTTCAAATTCTGAAGAATCCATAAATCTACACTTTGATAATTGACTTAATTTATCTCTTAACGACAGTGTGTTAAAGTAATTTCCCATTTTTTGTTTTTATTGATTATTGAATGCCATTAGCATTTCGGTTATTTTCATTTCGTCTTTAGTAACTGCTATTCTTCCTGATCGTACAAACTGCATAATGCCAAACACATTTAAGTCTCTTCTTAGTGCTTCAATTTCATGCCTTCGCCCAGATTTTTCGAGCACAAAAAACTCTTTATTTACAGTGATGATACGCGTATCACTTTCTTTTATAATATTCTGAATCTGAGGTTCTTCAAACAATAAATCAGACTTGATTTTAAACATACAAGATTCTGTAAAAATTGTTTCATCATCGGTATGATAATAAGCCCGGATGGTTTCTACTTGTTTTTCTATTTGCTTAACAATCTTTATGGCTTGTACTTCTGCCATGTTAACTACAATGACAAACCTGTTAACGCCTTCAATTTCAGATTGAGATGTTGTTAAACTCTCAATATTTACATGTCTGCGTTGAAAAATTGCTGAAATTCGATTTAATAAACCAATATTATTTTCGGTATAAATCGATATGGTAAATGTTTTTATTTCTTCGTTCATTTTTATAAAGATAAAAGAGAAAAGATGATAGAGAAAAGATTGCCTTGACTATGCTAAATCCTATTCTATAAATATAATCATCTTTATTCTGTGTTCTATTTTCTTTGTTCTATTTTTAACTTAATCTGATATCTGAAACAGAAGCTCCTGATGGAATCATTGGAAACACATTGTCTTCCTTCTCTACACAAACCTCCAAGAAATAAGCCTCTTTTGATGCAATCATTTCCTTCACAGCATCGGCTAAATCTTCACGTTTTTTAACACGTTTCGCTTGTACATAATATCCTTTGGCTATGGTTACAAAATCTGGGTTTGTCATTTCTGTTGATGCATAACGCTTATCAAAAAATAATTGCTGCCACTGTCTTACCATTCCTAAAAAGTCATTGTTTAAAACGACTATTTTTACAGGAATTTTCTGCTGAAAAATTGTTCCTAATTCTTGAATGGTCATTTGGTAGCCACCATCTCCCGAAATAGAAATAACTTCTCTATCTGGAGCTGCCATTTTTGCTCCAATAGCTGCTGGAAGACCAAATCCCATTGTGCCTAAACCTCCAGAAGTAATATTACTTTTAGACACATTAAAATCGGCGTATCTACAAGCAATCATTTGGTGCTGACCAACATCTGAAACAATAGCAGCATTTCCTTTAGTTTGTTTGTTTATTTCTTTTAAAACTTCACCCATTGTTAATCCTTCTTTCGTAGGATATAAGTCATCTTTAATGACCTTTTCAAACTCAATTGCATATAAATCTTTAAATTCTTGAAGCCATTCTGGATGCGAATTCGCGTTCAACAATGGTAAAAGCCCTGCCAAACTAACTTTAGAATCTCCTAAAACGGCAATATCTGTTTTTACGTTTTTATCAACTTCAGCAGGATCAATTTCAAAATGAATAATTTTAGCTTGCTTTGCATAAGTATTTAAATCTCCCGTAACACGATCATCAAAACGCATTCCTATGGCAATTAACACATCGCATTCATTGGTTAATTTATTAGGCGCATAATTACCGTGCATACCAACCATACCTATATTTAACGGATGTGATGTGGGCACTGCTGATGCTCCTAAAATAGTCCAAGCTGAAGGAATACCTGCTTTTTCAATAACCGCTTTTAATTCTTCCTCTGCTTTTCCTAAAATAACCCCTTGTCCCCAAACAATCATAGGCTTCTTGGCCTGATTAATTAGTGCTGCGGCAGCCTCCAAAGATTCTTGACTTGTTTTTGGAACAGGATTATAACTTCGTATTCCGATACATTTTTTGTATGAAAAATCAAATTCCTCAAATTGGGCATCTTTCGTAATATCAATTAATACTGGCCCTGGTCTACCACTTTTAGCAATATAAAATGCTTTGGCAATCACTTCAGGTATTTCAGATGCCTTTGTAATTTGATGATTCCACTTTGTAACTGGTGTTGAAATCCCAACAATATCGGTTTCTTGAAACGCATCACTCCCTAATAAGTGAGATGCTACTTGACCCGTTATACAAACGATAGGAGTAGAATCTATTTGAGCATCTGCAATACCAGTAATTAAATTGGTAGCCCCCGGCCCTGAAGTTGCCATAGCAACACCAACTCTACCAGAAATTCTTGCATAACCCTGAGCTGCATGAGTAGCCCCCTGTTCGTGTCTTGTTAATACATGATGGATTTTATCTCTGAATTTAAATAACTCATCATATACCGGCATAATGGCTCCACCTGGATATCCATAAAGAATATCAACGCCTTCTTCTAGTAAACATCTTATAACAGCCTCACTACCTGTAATACGTTCAGTTTTTGTTGCCATTTTTTCTGATTTAATTTTTGTATCTGTGTTCATACGTCTCACTTAAAATTCATCTGTAACGCACCCTTTTGATGCTGATGAAACCGTTTTTGCATATTTATATAATATTCCTTTTTTGTGTTTTAATTCTGGGGCAACCCATCGTACTTTTCTTTCAGCTAATTCTTCATCGGAAAGTAATACGTTAATAGAGTTATCTTCTGCACTAATTTTAATTTTATCACCAGTTTTTAATAACGCAATGGCTCCACCTGACTGGGCTTCTGGGGTAATATGCCCAACAACAAAACCATGTGTTCCTCCAGAAAAACGACCATCGGTTATTAAAGCCACAGATTTCCCTAAACCGGCACCCATTATTAAAGATGTAGGTTTCAACATTTCCGGCATTCCTGGTCCTCCTCTTGGACCAACATAACGAATAACAACCACATCCCCTTTTTCTACTTCACCATTTGAAATACCTGTATTCGCTGCTTGCTCGCCATCATAAACAACCGCTTTTCCTTCAAACAACAACCCTTCATTTCCTGATATTTTCGCAACGGCACCTTCGGTGGCCAAATTTCCATACAGAATTTGTAGGTTCCCAGAAGATTTTAAGGCCTTATCTTTTGGATAAATAACATCTTGATCATTTTCAAACTTAAGAGGTTTAACATCCGCCAAATTTTCAGCTAAGGTTTTCCCTGTTACGGTCATACAATCACCATATAAATACTCATTGTCTAATAAATATTTCATAACGGCAGGCGTTCCACCAATACCGTGAACATCTTCCATTAAATATTTTCCGCTAGGTTTTAAATCTGCAATTAAAGGTGTTCTATCGCTAACACGTTGAAAATCTTCTAACGTAAAATCTATCTCTGCAGCACGCGCAATTGCTAAGAAATGTAACACCGCATTTGTAGAGCCTCCTAAGGCATTAACAAGGGCAATCGCATTTTCTACTGATTTTTTAGAAATAATATCTAATGGCTTTAAATCTAATTCTAGAAGATTTTTTATAGCTCTTGCTGTTCTTTCACTTTCTGATAATTTATTAGGGTTTTCTGCCGGAATTGAAGAATTATAAGGCAATGCAAACCCCATACACTCAATAGCCGAAGCCATTGTATTTGCTGTATACATACCACCACAAGCTCCGGCACCTGGAATAGCGCTTTTTATAATTTCTCTATATTCTTCTTCACCAATCTCACCTGCAACTTTTTGCCCTAAAGCTTCAAAAGCTGAGACTATATTTAATTTTCTTCCTTTATACTTTCCAGATGCAATAGTTCCTCCATACATCATAATTGACGGACGATTTAAACGCAACATAGCAATAACGGCACCGGGCATATTTTTATCGCAACCTACAACAGATATAAGGGCATCATAACTTTGTGCATTCATAACAGTTTCGATAGAATCTGCAATAATATCTCTTGAGACTAATGAATAATTCATCCCTGAAGTTCCCATAGAAATACCGTCTGAAACGCCAATAGTATTGAAACCTAAACCGACTAAACCAGCAATATTACATTCAATTTTAACTTCATCTTTCAAACCATTTAAGTGCATATTACACGGGTTTCCATCATACCCAGTGCTAGCGATACCCACTTGAGCCTTTTTCATATCCTCATCCGTTAAACCTACCGCATATAACATGGCTTGGGAGGCTGGCTGAGATTCGTCCTGTGTTAACCTTTTACTATATTTATTAAGTTCTTTCATTTATTAGTCTTAGTCCCGTTTTTAAAATAAAGTTCGAAATTAAATTATTAGGTTTTTAATTATCATGTTCAATCATTTTTACGGTTAAATTCATTACTCTTTAATTCAATGTAATAAACTGTTTATCAGTATTTTAAATCTTTTATTTTATGATGTCCAATATTAAAAAAAATCAATGAAAAAACGTTCCATCGTGGTAAGGTATTTATTTTTAAATATTCCAATCCAAATCCTGCTGAAATAATCACAATAATAATGACTGAAACGATGTATAAAATTTGATCTTTAATTTTGGTTCAACAAATGTTTATAATTAATTCTTAATCACCTATTAATTTGGAAAAAATCAAAAATTAATTCGCATATCCTTGTTATTTTTTTACTTTTGCATCTGTTAATAATAGAGGAAAGATTTGACTGATTGCAACCTCAAAAAAAAAATGCTAAAGGCAGTGTAAACTCCCTTCGACGTTATCGTCAAATCTTCTCAATAAAAATTTAAGCATATGCCATATTTATTTACTTCAGAAAGTGTATCTGAAGGACACCCAGATAAAGTTGCTGATCAAATTAGCGATGCATTAATCGATAACTTTTTAGCTTTTGATATAAACTCAAAAGTAGCTTGTGAAACCTTAGTAACTACAGGTCAAGTGGTTCTTGCAGGCGAAGTAAAATCTACCACCTATTTAGACGTTCAAAAGATTGCTAGAGACACTATAAATAACATAGGTTATACCAAAGGTGAATACATGTTTGATGGAAATTCCTGTGGCGTTTTTTCTGCTATTCATGAACAGTCTGATGATATAAACCGTGGTGTTGACAGAGAAAGCAAGGAACAACAAGGTGCTGGAGACCAAGGTATGATGTTTGGTTATGCCACCAATGAAACCGAAAATTTCATGCCTCTCGCGTTAGATTTATCTCATCGCATCTTGAGAGAACTTGCCGATTTAAGAAGAGAAAACAAAGATATTCTATATTTAAGACCCGATTCTAAAAGTCAAGTAACGATTGAATACAGTGATGACAATATACCTCAACGTATTGATGCTATCGTGGTGTCTACACAGCATGATGAGTTTGATAAAGATGAACCGATGTTAGCAAAAATTAGACAAGATATTATTTATGTTTTAATTCCTAGAGTTATTGCTAAATTACCTGAACATATTCAAGCCCTATTTAATGATGATATTATCTACCATATAAACCCAACAGGTAAGTTTGTAATTGGCGGACCTCATGGCGACACTGGTTTAACGGGACGTAAAATTATTGTTGATACTTACGGTGGAAAAGGCGCACATGGTGGTGGTGCTTTTTCGGGTAAAGACCCAAGTAAAGTTGACAGAAGCGCTGCCTATGCGGCACGTCATATTGCTAAAAATTTAGTAGCTGCTGGTGTTGCTGAAGAAATTTTAGTTCAGGTATCATATGCCATTGGTGTGGTTGAGCCAACATCCATTTTTGTAGATACTTATGGCACATGTCCTTTTAACATGACCGATGGAGAAATTGCAAAATCAGTCGTTAATATATTTGATATGCGACCCGCTGCGATTGAAGAACGCTTAAAACTACGCGCTCCTATTTATAGCGAGACTGCCGCTTATGGACATATGGGACGTAAAAATGAAGTCGTTACCAAGACATTTACCCAGCCAAATGGTGAAAGTATTACCCTTGATGTTGAACTATTTACTTGGGAAAAACTTGATTATGTTGATAAGGTGAAAGAAATTTTTGGACTGTAAGACAAAATACTATGAAACTTACCGATACAATTTCTTTTTCATGTGGTGCTAAAATGAAAAACCGATTTATGCTGGCACCATTAACCAATAGACAAAGCCATGAAGACGGAACTTTATCTGATGCTGAATTTAATTGGTTAAAAATGAGAGCTAAAGGTGGTTTTGGTTTGGTTATGACCTGTGCATCTCATGTTCAAGAAATTGGAAAAGGCTTTCCTGGCCAATTAGGCATTTTTGATGATAAACATATTGAAGGTCATAAAAAATTGGCTAAAGTATTGCAAGCACATGGAAGTTTAGCCGTTATTCAATTACATCATGCGGGCATGCGCTCACCTAAAGAGGTTATAGGCAAGCAACCAGTTTGCCCTTCTTATAATGAAGAATTTGATACAAAGGAATTATCCATTGAAGAAGTAAAAACCTTACGACATGATTTTATCACAGCTGCAAAACGTGCTCAAAAAGCGGGTTACGATGGTATAGAAGTTCATGGTGCTCATGGTTATATTCTATGTCAGTTTTTAAGCAGTGAGATTAATAATCGTGCAGACAACTATGGCGGTTCTCTTGAGAATAGAAGTCGTATTCTTTTTGAAATTGTGAATGGCATTCGAGAAGCCTGTGGCAAAAACTTTTTGATAGGTATTCGTTTATCACCAGAGCGCTTTGGAATGGATTTGGAAGAAATTAAAATTATTTCTCAACAATTTATTGATGAAGGAAACATCGATTTTTTAGACATCTCGCTTTGGGATTGTTTTAAAATGCCTGAAGATTTAAAATATCAAGATAAATCTTTATTAAACCATTTTACAAGTCTAGACTTCAAAAATGTAAAATTAACAGTGGCTGGAAACATAAGCTCTGGCAACAATGTCGTTGAAATTTTAAACAACAAGGTGGATTTTGTATCTATTGGAAGGTCTGCAATTTTACATCACGATTTTCCTAATCGTGTAATAGAAAATCAATATTTTACACCTGAACCTCTTCCCGTTACTCCGGAGTATTTAAAAAAGGAAGGTCTAAGTAATACTTTTATTGACTATATGGATAGATGGCCAAAATTTGTTCAGCATTAGAGCATGTTTTTTTCTATTTGTTTTCGTATTTTTCAAAATGAGTTAAAAACCCTAATAATATATATTCTCAAGTAATATTACAAAAAATTCTGATGTTTGATATTCAAATTTTTCTGAGTGAAGTCTGGAATAACAACTAAATATTAAAACTCATATAAGAAACCAAACCTAACAATATCTATAAGTTATTGCTTGTCCTTGATTCATTATGAAAATCCTATAGTCTTTTCATCATGGCACTTATCTGCCTTAAGACTGGTTAAGTTAAGTGCTAAACAACGCAACTACTGTTAACCTATACCGTTAAACGAAACTCTTAATTATATCCTCCGTTACAACTCATAACGAATCCTAAAAGTAACAAAACGAGGCTGTATAAACGTTTCAGATGTTGATACAAATAGATTGCTCGCTCCATTACTCACTCTAGAATCTATATTTAACAAGTTGGTAGCTCTAATTTCATATTCCCAATTCGAATCCTTATTCTTTCTAAATGCCAAAGATGCATTCCAAGTTTTAAAAGAGTCACTATTACCATCTAATCTGGTTTGATTAGTATAAGTAAAATCTGTTTTAAATGTGACAGAATCCCATATGTAGGCATCAAAATCTACAGAAGGTGCGTTCGTATAAATATTATTTTTGGTAGAACCTTGGTTGATTGTAGATACACTATAACGATAATTAAAACTTACATTTGGTGCTTCTCTAAAATTAGTTCGTATTTCTGGCGTATAAGTCTGATTAAAGCTTTCATTAACAGATTGTCTTCCCTGAATAAACTGGTTATTTTTACTATAATTTAAATTAGTTCTTAAACTACCTCTTAGCTTGCCAAAAGTACGTTGTATGCGCCCAAATAATGATACGCTTTCATCTGCAAAATTGGAGTTAAAGAATGTACTTGTTGTTATAACATTTTCAAAATTTGTTAAACCTCTTATTTGATTAATGTTTTTATTATAGTTTAGTCCTGCATAAACATTAGTATAATTAAAAAGATTGAAACTATTATAAAATAAACTTATATTATGTGATAAGGCATTCTGTAATTCTGGATTACCATATTGTATACTGTTATAATTATTTAAAACTAAACCTTCCGCCAATCGCGTTACGTCTGTAAACTGATTCCTCATATTATAACGCACTGTTAAACTTTCGCTCTTTTTAAATTGAATTCGAGTCTCAAAGTCGGGTAATAGTTTGAAGAAATTATCTTTAAAAACCTCATCAAATTGACTATTGTTATTTCCATATGCATGTAATGAAAATCCTGGTCTAAATGTAAATTTTCCAGATTTTAAAGTATAATGAATACCTAAATATACATCACTAAAATTATACTCGGTATCATTTGTTGCTCTACCATCATTAAATGTTGGCGTTGGATTAAATTGAGAACCATCGTCTAAAAATTGAAAAATATTTGAGTTAAACTGTTGACGACTCAAAATAGTTCCAAGTGTAAAATTGATATTACTTTTTGAGTTAAGAATATTGTAATAATCTAGCTTAGCATCTAATTGATTTGATTTAATACGTCTATTTTGTCCTAAATCATAAGTGTTTAAGCCGGTATTTAAACCTAATGCTTCAGCGGTGGTATCAAAAGCATCTCTATCTCCGGGATCCACCTCATTATTGTTATTCGGATTATTTACTAAAAGCGCATTATAAAAAGGATCTTCGTCCTTTAACAAATGTTGGGCTTCAAAAGCAAAAATATTATTCTCGTTTAAAGTGTAATAATAATTTATATTTTGATTAATACTGTAAGGTGTTCCCTCATCAAACTGATTTGTATTCCCTATAACTGATGAAAATAAGTTTTGGTCTTGAGAGTCTTTAGAAACTTTAGCTAGCACATCATAATCTAATTGATTGTTTAGGTTTGGCTTGTAGGATGCACTCAACTTCATTAAGCCTTGATTAGAACTTTCGTTGCTATTACGCTCCGTCTCTTCATCTGGAATACCTAAATCTGAATCTGTATATTGTTTAAAAGTTGCTTGTCTAGATGCGATTCGGCTACTATTGTAAATGGTAAAGCCACTAATATCTAATGCATTATTTGGAGAATAGCTAAAGTTTGCTGCTCCAAGTTTATTTTCAACTTCAACAGCATTATTTTGATTGGTTAAAAACCCAAGGCTATTATCACCTAAATTTATACTAGTTCCACTATTGTTACTCGGCATACGAAAACCGCCTCCAAAACCTCTAATATCGCGGCGTGTTAAAGCAACTTCCCCTGTATTATTAAAATCACCAATAAAGTTAACACTATATTTGGGACTATAATAGAATAACTTTGGTTGCGCTAAGTAAAGTTCTTCATCTGTAGATGCACCACCGCCAACTGTCACATTACCAAACCAAAAGTTTTCTTTACCTTCTTTAAGTTTGATATTCATGGCTACATTATCTTGATTATTGGTGACACCACTTAATTGTCCTACTTCTGAATAGTTTCGCAAAACTTGTATTTTATCAACTGCGCTAGAAGGGATGTTTTTTGTTGCTAATTTTGTGTCTCCATCAAAGAAATCTTTACCATTAACCATTAGTTTATTAACTACCTTTCCTTCAACTTCAATCTGACCATCTTCATTAATCTCAACTCCAGGTAGTTTTTCTATAACATCTTCAAGCTTGCGTTCAGATCCATTTTTAAAAGAATCAGCATTATAAATTAAAGTATCTCCTTTTAAAGTTACGGGCATTTCATAAGTAAGTTGAATTTCGTCAAGCATATTATCTGATATTAACGAAAAATCCATATTTATATCCTCCTCCTTTACAGAAATGATTTCACTACTAGTTTTCATACCAATGTAGCTTACTTGAATAGTATAATCTGCATTTTTTGATAAGGCTAATTTGAAACGACCATCATCATTCGTGATTCCATAAGACTCTAAAGCCTTCGTTTCCTTATTGATAGCAATAACATTTGCTAGTTCTAAAGGATTACCAATACTGTCTTTTACGACACCTTGTAATTTAATCTGGGAAAAAGCAATGCTTGTAAAACAAAACACGACTACAAAAAATATCTTATTCATTAGTTTAATTGAAGTATAAATTGGCTGTAAAATGTATATAATAAATGGACAAACGTACGACTCATAAATTTAATCATGTCCTCGACCACCTCTATTTCTGAACATATCTCGCATTTCTTCCATTTTTGCTTTAACAATAATATCGTATTCTTTTTTAGTCACTTCTTTCCCTTTTGATGGCACTTTCATTTCATCCTTTTCAGAAGGGTTTAAAATAATCTTAGAACAGAGAATAGTTGTTCTATCGACATTCACTTCTAAAATTAAACCTGGTAAACCCCAATACATATCAGGACCTTGATTTACAGGTATTTGCGGTGTGTACCAAGCTGTCACCATAATTTTCTTAGGAATATCTTTATCTTTTTCGGTATTTACAGTGGTTGAATCCTTAGGCTTTTCATTATTGCTTCTTCTGCGAAAACTAGCAAAATCAAAACCGTCTGCATCTTTAATCGCCGTTGCTTTAAAACACATGTACTGTCCAATCATTTTATTTTCTGAACCTAATTTCCAATTTAATTTTGGCAAACTATCATTAATTAAAAATTGC
Source organism: Yeosuana sp. (assembly GCF_057126245.1). Lineage (NCBI taxonomy): Bacteria > Pseudomonadati > Bacteroidota > Flavobacteriia > Flavobacteriales > Flavobacteriaceae > Yeosuana > Yeosuana sp. Next base: position 107,359 of record NZ_DBNGMQ010000054.1, read on the forward strand.
TTTCCATAAAACTCATTTTCTTGCAGAAATTGATGGTCCTTCAAGTTTTTATACTGATTTCCTCCACTAGAACTCATCATCCCGAAGCGCATTCCCCCACCTTGATTGGGTGCGGCTAGGACTTCTTCTTCCTTGTAAATAGATTCTATTTGATTAAATATTAGTATATAGTTTTTTTCTAATACACTTTTTAGACGTTCAGCAATTTGTTTTTTCTGCTGTTCATTTAATTGACGTCCACCACCAAAATTACTCATATCCATAGTCGTTTTTGAAAAATAGTAAGCCTTCCCCTGAAATTCCTGAGATGATATGTTATTGCTGATTAATAAAAGTAATACTAAAGCAATACACGAGGTAATGTAATTTGATTTCATTTTAAATATCTGATTAAGCATTTATTTAAAGGCTACTTGCTTGACTAAACTAATATTAAACCAAACAACATCTTAAATTTTATAAAAAAATTAGGAAAACCTTAAGTTATATGTAATCCTTTAACCTTCATTAGACTGCTATTACGTGTAAAGGTTTAAAATCGATTAGAATTTAATTACCTATTCTAATTTCTATTGAATGTCCTTCACCTTCACGTCTATGTTCATAACGTTCATTCTCCTCTTGCATTCTTTTTTCGACCACCTCATCATATTCTTTTTGTGATATTTCCTTTCCTTGTTTTGGCGCATCAATCGTAACTTTATCTTTTGGATTTAATACAATCTTACTGCAGACAATGGTTTCTTGCCCATCATTCACTTCAAGAATTAATCCTGGTAGACCATAAAATTTTGCAGGGCCCATACTCACGGGTATTTGAGGTGTATACCATACGACGATAGTAATTTCCTGCATCTCAGGTTCTCTGTTTTCGTCTTCGTTAAAATCTTTATCTCCATTCACACTAATTCCACTAATCACAACCGGAACTAATTTTTTTAAAGTTGCTTTAAAGCAGGTATATTCACCAATATTTTTAGTCTCTGAATGCATTTCCCATTCTAACTTAGGCATACTATCCTTTATCAAAAACACTTTACCAAATACTTCATTTTGTGAAACAAAACGATTCTCTTTAAAGTTTCTATATAAAATATCAGAACCATCTGTCGTCATTACAATCATTTCCATTCCTCCTCTTTGGGGTGAAGCCAACTTTTCATCTTCTTTGTATACAGACGCTTCCCTATTAAAATTAAGAATAAATGTTTTTTCGAATTGCTTTTTCATCATTTCAATCATTCGCTGATGCATCTCTGAATTTACTTGTGTACTATCTAACTCAATTTCAATCTTTCGTTTCGTTTTGTAGGTTGCAGATCCCTGAAAATCTTGTGCGCAAACTGCAAAAGAACATAGTGATAGTGCAGAAATAATAATTACTTTAATTAGGGTATTCATAACTGTTTGATTTTTGATTAATGATACTGCAAATATCAAATCTTTAATAATACTAAAGCGTTAATAAGTGTTAACGTGTGTTAATCGATTGGTTTTATACAGTTTTAAAATTTACTTTTGACTTATGCACGATACCAAATTAAAATGGATTTTATACTTTATAGTACTGGTTATTATAGGAACCATTAGTGTGCAATTTTATTGGAATTATAAAAGTTACCTTTCTAGCAAACAGCAATTGATTAATGATGTTCAACTAAGTCTTGATTCTTCAGTTGAAACTTATTTTGCAAATCTAGCGCAAAAAAATACATTAGAGTTTGCTTTAAAAACAAATAATCATAATTTATTTTTAAATAAAATTAAATTAGATAGTGTCATTAAAAACATAGACCTATTTAGTGATAAAAAAATGCTTTTGGACACTATAAGTACGTTTGAAAATGACACGATTTTTGAGCATATTTATAAAGATAATAATGAAAACGAATGGTACTCAAATAAAATAATTTTTAAAGAACATTCTAAGGACTCTATAGATTCACTGCACATAGATAGCTTTAAAACACTTACCTCAAAGGTTTTAATTTCAATGACCCGAGACACCTTAAAATTAGAAAAAATAGATAGTTTACTACGTGATGATCTAAAGCGGAAACAATTGAATATTGCTTATGGTTTAACATTTAAAAATGATACTTCGACTCTCCAAAAAATGGATAAGTCTAACATTAAAGATGCCACTTTAACTTTAAGTTCAAAATCTACATTTTTACCAAAGAACAGTGAATTAAAAATATATTTCAGCAATGAAACCAAGATTATTTTAAAACGTATACTTTCTAGTATTTTAATATCATTCTTACTCATATTAGCCGTTATTAGTTTGCTATTTTATCTTTTAAAAATCATAAAAACTCAAAAACAACTCGCTGAAGTTAAAAACGACTTAATAAGCAATATTACTCACGAATTTAAAACGCCTATTGCTACTATTGGTGTAGCCATAGAAAGCATAAAAGATTTTAACGTTATAGACGATAAAGAAAAAACCAAGACCTATTTAAACATGTCTAGTAATCAACTTTCCAAACTAAATGTGATGGTTGAAAAACTATTAGAAACAGCTACGTTGGACGGAGATAGTTTGCAATTAAACAAAGAAGAAATTAATTTAATAGAGCTCATTAAAACCTTGGTTAGTAAACATAAAATGCATTCAGAAACTAAAACTATTTTGTTTAATGCTGAACAAGAATCAATAATTGCCAAGGTTGATATTTTTCATTTTGAAAATGCTATTAATAATATTTTGGATAATGCCATTAAATATGGTGGCAACACAATTACAATCAAACTATCCCAATCTTCAACAACCTTCACCATTTCTATTACCGATAATGGTAATACCTTAACCAAAGCCCATAAAGAGAAAATATTTGAAAAATTTTACCGCGTTCCTAAAGGAAATACACATGATGTAAAAGGCTTTGGGATAGGACTCTATTATTCTAAAAAAATAACTGAAAAGCATGGGGGTATGATTCGATTAAATTTGGATAATAACCAAACAACTTTTAAAATGACACTGCCAAATGAATAAGCCATTAACAATATTATTAGCAGAAGACGAACCGGCATTAGGCCAAATAATAAAGGAAAGTTTAGAAACTCGAAATTTTAATGTATTGTTATGCGAAAATGGTGAAAAAGCGTTTGAAATCTACCAAAGCAAATCACCTCAATTGCTGGTACTAGATGTGATGATGCCGAAAAAAGATGGTTTTACTCTTGCTAAAGAAATAAGAACAATTGATGAATATATTCCTATTATTTTTTTAACAGCAAAATCTCAAACCCGAGATGTGGTTGAAGGTTTTTCGATAGGCGGAAATGATTACCTTAAAAAACCATTTAGTATTGAAGAACTTATTGTTCGTATTAATAACCTACTTAACAGAGTTCAACTTCAAAAAACATCAGACATACTTCAAATTGGACAATACACTTTTGACTTTCCGAAGCAAACACTAAAAATTAATGAAGAAGCTATTCAATTAACTCATAGAGAATCTCATTTACTATTTCACCTTATAAAAAATAGAAATGCCGTTTTAGACAGGTCGTTCATACTCAACAAACTTTGGGGTAATGATGACTTTTTTAATGCAAGAAGTATGGATGTCTTTATCACTAAATTGCGTAAAAAGTTAAATAAAGATGATAGTATTCAAATTTTAAATGTTCGTGGATATGGATATAAGTTAATTTGTTAAAAGTGGTTTGGTTTTTGTATTTTTCATGTCTATATGAGAAATTATTTTTTCACATTCCTTTTTGTATCGTTTTCAATAGTTGCTCAAGAACCTATTGAAGCTACTTTTATGAATGAAACCGGTATTAAGGTAGAAACCATTGTTGAAATTGATAATTTCAAAACTTTATATTACATAAAAAATGATGTGTTTTATAAAAAAACCGATAGTAAAACCATAAGCTATAACAATCTACAATTGGGCCAAATTACATCAGCGACTGCTTTTAATCCTTTAAAAATAAATTTATTTTACAAAGATTTTAATACTGCTATTATATTAGATAATAGACTTGCTGAAATATTTAAAATAGATTTTAATACTATACAACCCTATAAAAATATATCTCATATCGCCACATGTAATGACAATACACTATGGCTATTTAACCAAGACACACAACAATTGGAAATATATGATTATAAAAATCATGTAACAAGAGCTAAGTCTTTGCCCATTAAAAGTAACGTAATAGATATGAAAGGTAACTACAATTATTGTTGGCTACTCACTAATAATTATATATTAGTCTATAGTTATTTTGGAACGCTTATTTCAAAAATAAAAAACGAAGGATATACTTCTATGGATGAGAGTGATGAAAACATCATTTTAAAAAAAGAAAATTCCTTGTTCTTTTTAAAGAAAAATACAAAAACTATTATTCCAGTTGCATTACCCAATTTGTTAATAAATGATTTTTTACTTACCAATGAAACCTTGTATATTTACAGTAATGAAACCCTTAAACAATTCCAATTAAAAACCAACTGATATTATGCATTTAGCTGTTGCAGGAAACATAGGTGCCGGAAAAACAACACTTACTAAATTACTAGCAAAACACTATAAATGGGAAGCACAACTTGAAGATGTTGTAGACAACCCTTATTTAGATGATTTTTATAATCAGATGGCGCGTTGGAGTTTTAATTTACAAGTTTATTTTTTAAATAGTAGATTTCGTCAGGTCTTACAAATTCGTAAAAGCGGAAAAGATATTATTCAAGATAGAACTATTTATGAAGATGCGCATATTTTCGCGCCTAACCTTCATGCCATGGGCTTAATGACTAACAGAGATTTTGAAAACTACAAATCACTTTTTGATTTAATGGAATCATTAGTTCAAGGACCTGACGTTTTAATTTATCTGCGCAGCTCAATACCAAACTTAGTATCCCAGATTCATAAACGAGGAAGAGACTACGAAAACACAATAAGCATTGATTATTTAAGTCGATTAAATGAACGCTATGAAGCTTGGATTCATGGGTATGACAAAGGAAAATTACTGATTATAGACGTAGATAATTTAGACTTTGTTGAAAAGCCAGAAGATTTAGGAAGCATTATTAATACGATTGATGCAGAAATAAACGGATTGTTTTAAAAGCTAAATCCTTTAAAAACTAAAAACCACGCAAATTTGTGTGGTTTTTAGTTTAGATTAGTTTTCTTTTTGATTATTGAACTTTTTCTTCAATAACTTTCTCAATAAGCACTTTAGTTGATTCACTTTTTTTATTTAAAGCCTCAATATTAGCTTTTACCTCTTCTTCTGTACCTTCAAAAATTTGTTCGTTCATTGTTTGTTCACCATTCTCATTAGTTACTGTCATTACAGTGGCAGTATAAACACCTTCGTCATTACTTTCTAAAGTGACTTTTACTTCTTTACTTGAAGACATACCGGCTTCAGCATAAGCCGTTACCTCATCTACATTTAAAGCAATACTTGGTGCAATAACTAAAGCTACAACAGACATTAATTTTAATAAGATATTTAATGAAGGCCCTGATGTATCTTTAAAAGGATCTCCAACTGTATCGCCAACAACAGCGGCTTTATGTGCATCAGAACCCTTACGCCCATCTGCTTCAATCATTTTTTTAGCATTATCCCAAGCACCACCAGCATTCGATTGGAAAATTGCCATAAGGACACCACAAGTAGTAACACCTGCTAATAAGCCACCTAACATTTCAGCGCCTCCAATAAATCCAATAGCTACCGGAACGGCTAAAGCCAATAATCCTGGCAACACCATTTCTTTAATAGAAGCTTTGGTAGAAATCTCCACACACTTTTCGTATTCAGCATATCCATCAGCTTCATCAAATATTTTTCTTTGTTCATCTGTTGCTTTTGACATATCTGAGTCAAGATCCCTCATAACCTTTAAAGCTGCTGTTAATTGGGGAATATCTCTAAACTGACGGCGCACTTCTTCAATCATCGCCATAGCAGCACGTCCAACGGCATTCATAGATAAGGCAGAAAAAACAAATGGTAACATACCTCCAATTAATAATCCTGCCATAATATCTGGTTTAGACACATCAATAGCTGTAACATGGGCCGTTTTCATAAAGGCTGCAAATAAAGCTAATGCCGTTAGAGCAGCAGAAGCAATAGCAAAGCCTTTTCCGATAGCTGCCGTTGTATTTCCTACTGCATCTAATTCATCGGTACGTTCACGAACCTCACTTGGTAATTCAGCCATTTCAGCAATACCACCTGCATTATCAGAAATTGGTCCGTAAGCATCAACTGCCAACTGGATTCCTGTATTCGCCAACATACCAACCGCTGCAATAGCGATTCCGTACAAACCTGCATAATAATGAGACACTATAATAGCCGTAGCAATTAATAAAATTGGAAGTGCCGTTGACATCATCCCTACACCTAATCCTGCAATAATATTAGTAGCAGATCCTGTTTCAGATTGCCTAACTATAGAAGACACTGGCTTCGTGCCTGTTCCTGTATAATATTCGGTTACTTTACCAACACAGAAACCAGCAATTAAACCAGCTAATGTTGCACAGAATACACCAAAAGACCCAAAAGGGAGTCCTTCTATCGATTCTGGAATCATTAAATCAATAATAAACCAAGAAGCTACAATCATTAAAAATCCTGAACCAAATTCTCCCAAGTTTAATGCTTTATGTGGTGAGCCACCTTCTTTAACCCTTACAAACAATGTCCCAATAATAGACATAACAATACCGACAGCAGCTAATACTAATGGTAAGTAAACAGCGCCTAAACCTCCATATTCAGGAGTAATAATAAAAGCTCCTAAAACCATAGTCCCTATTATTGAACCTACATAAGATTCAAATAAATCGGCTCCCATTCCAGCGACATCACCTACATTATCTCCAACATTATCAGCGATTGTAGCAGGATTTAACGGATGATCTTCAGGAATTCCGGCTTCTACTTTTCCAACTAAATCAGCACCAACATCGGCAGCTTTGGTATAAATACCACCACCAACACGTGCGAATAATGCTATAGAAGACGCCCCTAATGAAAATCCTGAAAGGACATTGAGTACCATTGATAAATTTTCCGCTTTTAATTCAACTGACAAACCAGCTGCGGGCCACATCCATTGATAAAACATGAATAAACCACTAAGGCCTAAAACCCCTAACCCAACTACACCTAATCCCATAACAGATCCACCAGCAAAGGCAACTTCTAAGGCTTTACCCAACGATGTTCTTGCGGCTTGTGTAGTTCTAACATTTGCTTTCGTTGCTACGCGCATACCAATAAAGCCAGCTAAGGCCGAACAAATAGCTCCTACCACAAAGGATAAGGCTACCATTCCGTTTGAACCCTCTTCAGAATTCCCTTTAAAGAATAATAATATTGCTACTGCAATAACAAAAATTGCCAAAACTTTGTATTCAGCTTTTAAAAATGACATAGCGCCATCTGAAATATGTTTTGCGATGTTCGCCATTTTTTGTGAGCCTACATCTTGTTTAGTAATCCAAACATTTTTCACAAATACAAACAGGAGAGCAAAGACTCCAAAAACAGGCAGAAATTTTACTAATAATTCCATATTAATAGATTAGTTGTTAATTAGTTTTTTGAAACGGCTAAAAATAATAAAATATAGTTGATAAAAAAAGCCATCTAAAACTAAGATGACTTTATTTTTTTTTTGATTTTTTAAGAATCTGACAATTAGATAGTGAATGATCTATTTTTCTTATGATCACTTTCTTCGTACCTTATAACACACTCTTCATAAATTTTTTCAGCTTCTGCTGAATCACCCCATCCGCCAACATCAACTTTTTTCTCTTCTAAATCTTTATATACTTGAAAAAAATGTTCAATCTCTTGCAGTCTATGTGGATTGATATCTTTTAAATCTTTTCTTTTATTCCAAATAGGATCATGAACAGGAACACAAATAATTTTTTCATCGGGCCCTTTTTCATCTGTCATATGAAAAACTCCAATAGGTCTAACTTCCATTACTACCATAGGATAGGTTGGTTCTGTACCTAATACTAACACATCCAAAGGATCCATATCCAAAGCTAAAGTTTCTGGAACGAAACCATAATCCCCAGGATACATCATGGATGAAAACAAGGTTCTATCAAAACGAATTTTATGTAATGTAAAATCGTATTCGTATTTATTTCTACTGCCTTTAGGGATTTCTATTAAAACATCAAAAGTTAATTCTTTTTTCTTTGCCATAATTTATATTATAAATTCTAATAATTTTCTTTGTTTGAGGTTACTCACCTTATAGCAACAAAGATAATCATACAACAACTATAAAACAATAAAAGCGCTTGTGATTTAAAAAAGAGACCATATTAATCAATACAAAATTAAAAAGTGATAAGGTGAAATATAATTATATGGAAAAAACTAAAAATAAAATCCAAAAGTTCCTGTAACACCAAATTTTCTAGCATTAGGGTTTTCAAGATAATTCCCTCTAAAATTAAAATCTAGCCTAAAAACCTTAAAAATATTTCCTACTCCAAAACTGTATTCATAATATATTTTGTCACTTGGAGCTACTAACGGAATCGCATTTGGATTTGCAGTTGTATTTAGCGCAATATTTTCATCTGAAATACTTCCCCAAACACCTCTTAAACTGACTATTTCACGAAGATTAAATTTTCTTAAAAAAGGAATTCTAGAAAACAGACGACCATTAAAATTATGCTCTAGATTTATAGATGTATAGGTGTCTGAAACAAATTCATAAAAGTCTAATTGTGAAAAAGTATTATAAATTGAGAAATACGTTTGATTTCCTGGAATTACACTTAATAAACCTAGCGGAACTTCTCCAAAAGTTTTACCTGCTTCAACCGTTGTAGTTAACCTACCAATACCTCCAAGTTGCCATGGCTGTAAGTATGACATTTGTAGTTTGGTATAATTAAAATCTCCATTAAAAATATTTTTATCTCCTCTGCTTATTTGTGCAAACAAACGGGCAAAATTATCATTAGCTTCTTTTCTTTCTACACCAAAACCAGTCATTCTTCTTTTAGGAAAATAAGAAACTGAAAATGTTGTTTCATATTGTTTTATCTCTGACTCTATACCCGTTGGTGTATTATAATCAAGACTAAATGTTGGTGATGCCGACTCTAATGTGCGATAATTTCCTCCTAATCTTAAAACGAGATTTCTCCAAGGTTCTAATTCAATAGCAAGACTTGTTAAATTTATTGATGTAAGTTTATCATTAGCTCCAGTACCAACTACTGAAGATGATGCTAAACTTCTTCCTAATACGTCTGTAGATGTTGTTAAGCTAGCTCCTATTTGCTCAACGTCGCGACGGTTTCCTCCTGAAATAATAAATCTATTTTTCTTATCTAGCAACCATTTCCCCGAGATTCCGTACTTAAACTTATCATCTTCAAAACCATAAGCTACAAATCCTTCTAATCGCCATAAATCGTTTCTTGTAAAATAGGTTCTACCGCCTGTACGTAAACGCAAACCTTCAACTTCATTAAAACCAAAGGTTGAAAAAATTGGTCCATAATCTAAAGGTAAACTATTAAATTCAATATATCCCGAGGCTAAAATACTTCCTAAATTATATAGACGTTTAAACTTTTTTACTGTTTTCAATGTGTCTAACATTTTATAGACACCCTTCTCATCTTTATTTAATTTTTCTAAACGGTTGTCCTCCCAAAAACTATCATCTCTATCATATACATCTTTATCAAAATTATAAACTTCTTCTTCATAGAACTTTTTATCTTTTTCTATATCAAATTTATAGTTATTGTATAATGTTGTTCTTTTTCCATAAACCCCTCTTGATTTCTCCTTTTTGTTGAATGCAAAATCTGACATCATATAATCTCGTTTAACTAAGAATAATGAGTCATTCAATACTTCAAACTCTTGCTCAATATAAATTTCTTTTACCCAGTTGATGTTAGCACTCTTAGATGCTTGTAAGTTAATTTCTTTAATAGCATACGTCGTGTCTGCCACCCAAAAATCACCTTTAAAGGTTAATTCATTTTTTCTTCTTGGATAATAAATGATATTGTAGCACCATTTATCATCAATAAATGTACTATCAGATAAGACATAATTGTAGGTATTGATACCCGTTCTTGAAAGTGGACTTACAAAACTCTTGTCAAAAAACTTTAAATAATTATCATAAACATTAAAATCTGAATACAAATCGTTTACGAAATCTATAATAATCTGATTGTCACTAAATCCAGAGTTTTTATTTCCTTCTAAAACTTCTTTTTGTTTATTGTTTGTATTGTCTCCATAAACTTTTGAGACAGCTTCATTAATGAATATGGGCAAATATGTTTTTCCTGTAACTCGAGACGTATCTACTTCTTCAAAGACGAATTCCATCCCTCTAAAAAGTTTACTTTTTATTAGAGCACTATCTATGGTATTAATATCAAATTCAACTTTTTCATACTTATCGTATTCATATTGATTGTAAAGACTTAAGCCATTTTTGCGCCTATTTTCCCATATTTTTTTAAGAATATCTATAGCCGGATTGTCTTTTTTTGATTGTTTACCTGTTACAATCATTACTTGATCTAACTGTGATGCTTGTTCACTTAAAACGAACTTTAAATCATAATTCACTTTCTTAGTTAAAGGAATATTTAGTGTTTCAAAACCAATAAATGATACTATTAAACCATCCCAGGTTTCGTTTGATTCTAAATAAAATCTTCCGTTTTCATCAGTTATGGTTCCTTGTGTAGACCCTTTAAAAATTATATTTGCAAAAGAAATTGGCTCATCATATTCATCAAATACATGCCCACTCACTTTCGTTTGCGACATCATGGAAAAAATTCCAAAGAAAAAATATAAAATACCTAATCGTAAATTCATTTATTTAATACCCTGATTTTTAACTCCTAAAAAACAACTATCAATTTATAGCATTACGTTGTTTCTTCGTTAGTTTACTCTGTAGCATAAAAAAACTTCATCAACAATCATGCTAATGAAGTTTATATAACGTAATGTTTTAAATTTTATTTATATAAAACCTTTTTTACCGCCTTAATTACTTCTTTACTATCAGGCAACCATTCAGCTAAAAGAACTGGCGAGTACGGTGCTGGAGTATCAGCCGTATTAATTTTAATAACCGGAGCATCTAAATAATCAAAAGCTTCAGATTGAACTATATATGTAATCTCTGTTGATACGTTTCCAAATGGCCAAGCTTCTTCTAAAACTACCAATCTGTTTGTTTTCTTTATAGATTTTAAAATAGCTTCTTTATCTAAAGGTCTTACCGTACGTAAGTCAATTATTTCACAAGAAATACCTTCTTGAGCAAGTTCATCTGCGGCAATATAAGCTTCCTTAATTATTTTTCCAAAAGATACAATAGTAACATCTGTTCCTTCACGCTTAATCTCTGCGACACCAATTGGAATTGTATATTCTCCTTCTGGAACCTCCCCTTTATCACCATACATTTGTTCACTCTCCATGAATATAACTGGATCATCATCACGAATTGCCGATTTTAATAATCCTTTTGCATCATATGGGTTTGAAGGTACTACTACTTTCAATCCAGGTGTATTAGCAAACCAACTTTCAAAAGCTTGTGAGTGTGTTGCTCCTAATTGTCCTGCAGACCCTGTTGGCCCCCTAAAAACGATAGGGCACTTAAACTGGCCACCAGACATTTGTCTTATTTTGGCAGCATTATTTATAATTTGATCTATTCCAACTAGAGAAAAGTTAAAGGTCATAAATTCAACAATTGGTCTATTCCCAGTCATGGTTGAACCTACCGCAATTCCAGCAAAACCTAACTCTGCAATAGGCGTATCAATAACACGTTTAGGACCAAACTCATCCAACATTCCTTTTGATGCTTTATATGCGCCATTATACTCTGCTACTTCTTCACCCATTAAATACACACTTTCATCTCTGCGCATTTCTTCGCTCATAGCTTCGCAAACAGCCTCTCTAAATTGAATTGTCTTCATTAAATTATTTTTAATTCGCGTTGCAAAAATAACAATAAATGAAATACTATACTCAAAAGAATTATTTAAATTTGTTATGCATGCATAGTAAATATTCGGAAATAAATAATTAACTTCGTGGCACAAAAATTATATTTCGGTTTTCTTAATTATCATATCATAATTTTACTGATTTTATAATTTAACTTATTAAAAACATCTAAATTATTTAAAATGAAAATATTAGTATGTATAAGTCATGTACCCGATACTACATCAAAAATTAATTTCACAGATGACAATACTAAGTTTGACACTAATGGTGTACAATTTGTTATCAATCCTAATGATGAATTTGGTTTAACTAGAGCCATGTGGTTTAAAGAAAAACAAGGTGCGAATGTAACGGTTGTGAATGTAGGCGGACCAGAAACAGAACCTACATTACGTAAAGCATTAGCTATTGGTGCCGACGCTGCTATACGTGTAAATACTATTGCATCAGACGGTTTTTATGTCGCAAAACAATTAGCAAAAGTAGTTACCGATGGTGGATATGATTTAATAATAGCAGGTAGAGAATCTATTGATTATAATGGAGGAATGGTTCCTGGTATGATTGCTGGTTTAACCAATTCAAATTTTGTAAATAATTGTATCGGTCTTGAGGTTGATGGAACTTCTGCAAAAGTAGTCCGAGAAATTGATGGTGGAAAAGAAACAGTGTCTACTAATTTACCTTTAATTGTTGGTGGACAAAAAGGAATTGTGGAAGAAAGTGATCTTCGTATTCCAAATATGCGAGGTATCATGATGGCGAGACAGAGACCTTTAACGGTCGTTGAACCTATTGATATTGTTCCTGAAACAGCATCAGTAAAATTTGAAAAACCGGCTCCTAAAGGAGCTGTAAAACTTGTGTCCTCAGATAATTTAGATGAATTAATTAGTCTATTACATAACGAAGCAAAAGTAATATAAATCCCAATTTTTAAATTCTAAACCCAAAAACTTACAAGTTTGAATTTAGTACTTTAAATAATAAAATTTAAGAAAATATGTCAGTTTTAGTATATACAGAATCAGATCAAGGACGTTTTAAAAAAACTGCTTTTGAAGTAGCATCATATGCCAAGGCCGTTGCGGATGAATTAGGAACAACCGTTACAGCGGTTTCTATAAATGTGGAAGACGCGTCAGAATTAGAGACTTATGGTGTTAATAAAATTTTAAAAATTTCTAATACTTCTTTAGAATCTTTTAATGCCAAAACGTATGCAGCAGTCATTCAACAAGCTGCAGAAAAAGAAGCGGCTAAAGTTGTTGTTGTTAGCTCTAGTGTTAACAGCAAATATTTAGCACCCCTTTTAGCTATCAATTTAAATGCAGGATATGCCACTAATGTATTAAAAACACCTTCAAGTACGTCTCCTTTTATTGTGAAACGTACCTCCTTCACAAATAAAGCATATGAAATGTTTCAGATCAATACCGATGTTAAGCTATTAGGTATCTCAAAAAACAGTTTTGGACTAAAAGAAAATCAAACAAGTGCTAAGACGGAAAATTTTACAGTTTCTATTCCAGAAACGGGTATCCATGTCGACTCTATTGATAAAGCATCAAATAAAGTTACCATTGCTGATGCAGAAATAGTTGTTTCTGCCGGCCGAGGATTAAAAGGTCCTGAAAACTGGGGGATGATTGAAGAATTAGCTGATGTTTTAGGTGCCGCTACGGCCTGTTCAAAACCTGTATCAGATTTAGGCTGGAGACCTCATGGTGAGCATGTTGGACAAACAGGAAAACCTGTAGCTTCAAACTTATATATAGCAGTTGGAATTTCTGGAGCCATTCAGCATTTAGCTGGAATAAACGGTTCAAAAGTAAAAGTAGTTATAAATACTGATGCTGAAGCTCCCTTTTTTAAAGCGGCAGACTATGGTGTTGTTGGAGATGCATTTGAAGTGGTTCCTGAACTAATTAAAAAATTAAAAGCATTTAAAGCGCAACAATAAATATCGTTTTCTACATTGTAATTACAAATAAACTGTTTAATTTGGTATTTTAAAGTTTATTGCAAAAGGTAGTTGCTAAAGTCCAAATTTAAGCAGTTCTTTGCGTTTTATATATTTTATGAGTTTAGTTAGACTTAACATAAAAGGAATATCCTACAGCCAAACACAAAATGGTGCCTATGCCTTAATTTTAAATGAAGTAGACGGTGATAGAAAATTGCCAATCGTTATTGGTGCTTTTGAAGCCCAATCCATAGCGATAGCACTTGAAAAAGAAATCCGTCCACCAAGGCCTTTAACCCATGATTTATTCAAAAATTTTGCTGACAGATTTGATATTATAGTCAAACAGGTTATTATTCATAAATTAGTTGATGGTGTTTTTTACTCTAGTTTAATCTGTGAACGTGATAAAATTGAAGAAATTATTGACGCCAGAACAAGTGATGCTATTGCCTTGGCATTGCGTTTTCAAGCACCTATTTTTACCTATAAAAATATTTTAGATAAAGCAGGTATCTATTTAAAAGTGAATCCTAAAAAGGAAGAAGAGGAAGAGCAAGACAGTGTTTTAATGGATGAATTGCTGGTTGATGAACTTGAATCAAATCAACCTAAAGAAAGTTATAAATCAAAAACTCTTGAAGAACTACACAATATGTTGGACGAAGCTGTTTCTAATGAAGATTATGAAAAAGCAGCCCATATTAGAGACGAAATTTCAAGACGTTAAAGGTCTTATAGAAGAATTTGGAGTGAATACCTAAACAATAAATTCTTTATGTTAATTTTTATTTATAAGAATATTGAAAATTGAGCATATGAAACATTTTTTATTAGCTGCTATAGCTATTTTTTTTGGGTTTACATCTACAATATTTGCTCAAAACACTAGTGAAAAAAGAACCTTAGATACATTAAATACTCAGGTAAGTATAGCCACTAATTCTCTAGACTCAATTCCGTTACAAAAAAATCATTTAGTCTCATCAACGATTGAGATAGCGCAATCTGCTAGTGCTATAGTTCCCATTGAAGGTTTCTCAATAAATAGTTTACTTCGTGGCGCTTTAGGTATGTTAGTATTGTTATTTATTTCATTTCTACTAAGTACAAACAGAAAAGCCATCAACTGGAAAACCATTTGTTTTGGTTTATTAGCTCAATTATTATTAGCTATCGGAGTTTTAAAAGTCCCTTTTATTCAGGGTGTTTTTGAATTTGTAGGGAAAATATTCGTTAAAATATTAGAATTTACGCAAGCAGGAAGTGTATTTTTACTTGGAGACATGATGAATGTTGAAAGTTTCGGATTTATTTTCCTTTTTCAAGTATTACCTACTATTATTTTCTTTTCAGCACTTACCTCTGTTTTATTTTATTTAGGCGTTATACAAGTTGTGGTAAAAGGAATGGCTTGGGTACTGACAAAATTATTAGGTATTTCAGGGGCCGAAAGTTTGAGTGTTGCTGGTAATATATTTTTAGGGCAAACAGAAGCGCCTTTAATGATTAAAGCCTACTTAGAGCGTATGACAAAGTCAGAAATTCTATTGGTAATGGTTGGTGGTATGGCAACTGTGGCGGGCGGTGTATTAGCGGCATATATTGGTTTTTTAGGTGGTGATGATCCCGTACTAAAAATATTTTATGCAAAACATTTATTAACGGCATCTGTTATGGCAGCTCCTGGAGCCATTGTAATTTCAAAATTATTATATCCACAGCAAGACCCAATTGATACTAAATTAGAAGTATCTCAAGAAAATATTGGCTCCAATTTTTTAGATGCCATTGCAAATGGTACGACTGAAGGATTAAAACTAGCCGCCAATGTTGGGGCAATGCTGTTGGTGTTTATAGCTTTTATAGCTATGATTAACTATGGCTTTGGTAAGATTGGAATGATTGGCGGACTTAATAAATGGATTTTAGAAAATACACCGTATACAGCTTTTTCGTTAGAATTTGCCTTGGGCTACCTATTTTCACCCTTAATGTGGCTTATTGGAGTCGCCAAAGAAGATATGGCACTCATGGGACAGCTTCTTGGTATCAAATTAGCGGCCAGTGAATTTGTAGGCTATATCCAATTAGCAGATCTTAAAAACGTAGCGAATGCAACACATTTCAAATTTGAAAAGTCTATAATCATGGCAACCTATATGCTTTGTGGTTTTGCAAATTTTGCTTCTATTGGTATTCAAATTGGTGGTATTGGCTCTTTAGCGCCAGGGCAACGAAAAACCCTTTCAGCATTTGGAATGAAAGCGCTTATTGGAGGCACTATTGCGTCTTTATTATCTGCTACTATAGCAGGTATGATTATAGGATAGTAGTTAATAACTTTTAATATCATTTAAGAGCTAGATATTTTCAGTTCAACCCTTTTTTTTATTTTTATTTTTTGAAAAATTCAATTAAATTTTAATCAGATTTCCACCTTTGTGGAATACAATTATGAAGCAATATCACGATCTTGTAAGACATGTTTTAATCAACGGAAATCAAAAAGAAGACCGAACAGGGACCGGAACAAAAAGCGTTTTCGGATATCAAATGCGGTTTGACTTAAGTGAAGGGTTCCCTATGTTAACTACTAAAAAGTTACATTTAAAATCTATTATTTACGAACTCCTTTGGTTTTTAAAAGGCGATACGAACATCAACTATTTAACTGATAATGGTGTGCGCATTTGGAACGAATGGGCCGATGAAAATGGTGACTTAGGCCCTGTTTACGGACATCAATGGCGCAATTGGAACAGTGACGAAATTGACCAAATAAAAGAAATTGTTGATACCTTAAAAAATAATCCTAATAGCAGACGTATGTTAGTTTCTGCCTGGAATCCTTCGGTATTACCAGACACATCAAAAACGTTTAGTGAAAACGTAGCCAATGGAAAAGCGGCATTGCCACCATGTCATGCGTTTTTTCAGTTCTATGTAGCCAATGGCAAGTTGTCTTGTCAATTATATCAACGAAGTGCTGATATTTTTTTAGGAGTCCCCTTTAACATTGCATCCTATGCATTATTTACTATGATGATGGCACAAGTATGTGGTTATGAAGCTGGTGAATTTATTCACACGTTTGGTGATGCACATATTTATAGTAATCATTATGAGCAATTAGAATTACAACTATCTAGGGAAGCCAGACCTTTACCTAAAATGATTTTAAACCCAGATATCAAAAATATTTTTGATTTTACATTTGATGATTTCACCCTAGTAGGTTATAATCCGCATCCGCACATAAAAGGTACAGTAGCTATATAAAAAAAGCGCTTTCAAAAATGAAAGCGCTTTTTGTTTAAGTTTTTCTATTATTAAAGGTTTAAAACTCCATTTTCTGCTCCAGCAAAATCGCTCCAAGCATAAGAATCTGCTTCAGAATCATTTACATATTCACCATCAATTATGTATTTAAATTCATAAGAATTTCCTTTGTCTAAATCAACAGTACCTTTAAAAATACCGCTTTTCAATTTTTTAAGACTTTTTGTTTTAGTATCCCAATTATTGAAAGTTCCAACAACTTTAACTTCACTAGCTTCCTCTGCAGGTATAGCAAATGTTACTTTACATACTGGTTTACTCTTTAAATATTGTTTTGTAATAGCCATAATTTCAAATTTTAATTAATTAACATGACAAAATTAGCAAACAATTACTCATAAAAGATTATTTAAAACTCTTAAGTTCAAAGAATTATCAATTTGTCAAAATTGATGTTAAAAAATGTAAAAACTTAAATAAACATAGCCATTAGGTTATTATATTATCAGTTTGATTTTAAGTGATTTAGTTATATTTTTCGCAAAATAAACCCGAAAACGTTTGCGTGTTAACACTCTTATGGTTCACTTTAAAAGTTTTATATATGTCGTTAAAATTGGTTAACTTTACACCATTAATTTATAATTATGTTCGGAACAAAAAAATCGGATTCTCATATAGATAAAGACCAGTTAGAGCTTATTGAATACGCTCAAAAACGAATTAAACAAAAAAAACGTTTGTATATTCATTTTGTAGTATTTTTAATTGGTTCTGTGTTTTTTATATTATTAAACTTAGTACTTGGTTTTGGTGAAAACTTCAAACCCTTTGATACCAATTGGTTTGTATTCGCCATTTTAGCATGGTTGTTTTTATTATTATATCATACGTTTAATGTCTTTGTTACACATCATTTTATGGGTAAAGCTTGGGAACAAGTACAATTAGAAAAACTTGTAGCTAAGCAAAAACAAGGTATTACAAAACTCGAAAAAACGATTCCTGTTATTGACGAGACAAATACAACTTCTGAAACAGATTCTAAAAAAAAAACTGACATAACCAAAAATCTTACCATTATTGTAGCGGCCGCAGAGAATAATGCTATTGGAAAAGATAACCAACTTATATGGCATTTAAGTGATGATTTAAAACACTTTAAAACACTTACCAACGGCCATCATATTATCATGGGGAGGAAAACCTTTGAAAGCTTTCCAAAACCCTTACCTAACAGAACCCACGTTGTTATTACTAGGCAAGCTAACTACCAAGTGCCAGAAGGCGTTATTGTCGTAAAAACGTTAGAAGATGCTCTTGATACTGCAAAACATGATTCTCAACCTTTTATAATTGGTGGTGGTGAAATTTATAAACAAGCCATGGCTATTGCCAATAAAATTGAAATAACCCGTGTTCATGAATATTTTGAAGGTGATACTTTTTTTCCTGAAATAGATCCTAATATTTGGAAAGAAACGTTTAAAACATTTCACAAAAAAGACGAAAATCATGATTATGATTTTTCCTTTATTACATACCTTAAAAAGTAACTCGTAATTATTACAAATATTCTGTGCTTTACAACTAGTTAATAATCAAAAAATTAATTAGCAACAGTGCTTACCTTAATTAATCAATCAAAATCATGACATCATTTTTCAAACTGTATTTACAAAAAACAGTATGTATCTTTCTAATTGCTTGTTCGATTAGTTTTAATATTGTTAACGGACAAACTAAAGAGGAAAAAATAGAAAACCTCCTAAATTTATATACCGAATACAATCAATTTAACGGTTCTGTTTTAGTGTCTGAAAAAGGAAACGTTTTGTACAAAAAAGGATTTGGCTATGCTAATATGGAGTGGGATATATCAAATGACCCAGAGACTAAACACAGATTAGGATCAATAACCAAACAATTTACTGCTATGCTAATTCTACAATTAGCTTCAGAAGGTAAAATAGATTTACAAGCACCCATTTCGAAATATTTACCAGATTATCCAAAAAAAAATGCTGATATTATTACAACGCATCATTTACTTACCCATACTTCAGGAATTCCAAATTATACAGCGTTCCCCAATTTTTTTAAAGATGAAAGCAAAAACAAATATACACCTAAAGAGTTTACTAAAACATTTGCCGACTCAATTTTAGAATTCGCACCAGGCGAAAAATTTAATTATAGTAATTCTGGCTATTTTGTTTTGGGTCTGCTTGTTGAAACTATTACAGGAAAAAGTTATGAAGAAATGTTGCAAGAACGCATTTTTAATCCATTAAAAATGACTGACACAGGCTACGATCATCACGAAACTATTTTAAAAAACAGAGCAGCAGCTTACGAAAAAGAGGGGCCAAGCTATGTAAACGCTGCATATATAGACATGTCTTTACCTTACGCCGCTGGCTCGATGTATTCAACAGTTGTGGACTTGTATAAATGGGATCAAGCACTTTATACAGAAACAATACTTCCTAAAAAATATATAGATTCTTTGTTCGGAAAATACATCCCATCTTGGGAGAATACCTTTTACGGTTACGGATGGGGTATTGGTGAAATTGCTTTAGGAAATACCGATGAAAAAATAGAATTTATTGGACACGGTGGAGGAATTAATGGTTTTAATACATTAATAACCAGAATACCTTCTGATAAATCTTCAGTTATTTTATTTAATAATACCGGTGGTGCTGCTTTAGACAATATAACTAAAGCAATTTTAGGTATTTTATATAACAAACCATACGATTTACCAAAAAAATCAGCTGCGTTATCGTTATTAAATGTAATTCAAAAGGATGGCATTGACGCTGGTTTAAAACACTATATAAAGATTAAAGATGACAAGAGTTACAATTTGTCTGAAAACGAAATGAATAGAATTGGGTATCAATTACTAAGTTTAGGTAAATTAAAACTGGCTGAAGCTGTTTTTAAATTAAATATGGACGCATTCCCAAAATCATTTAACGTTTATGACAGTTATGCCGAAGTTCTTATGAAGCAAGGACAGAATGATCTAGCAATTAAAAATTACAAAAAATCTATTGAGCTTAATCCAGTCAACGAAAACGGAAAAGAAATGCTTGAAAAATTAGGCATAAAAACAGATGATTTTGTAAAAGAAATTAAAATTGAAGATAGCATTCTTGACAGCTATGTTGGCAAATATGAACTTATGCCAAATTTCATTTTAACGGTTACTAAAGAAGGCTCTCAAATGAAGGCCCAAGCTACAGGCCAGCCTGTTTTTGATATCTTTCCAAAATCTGAAAACGAGTTTTATTTAAAAGTCGTTTCTGCATTATTAACCTTCAATAAAGATGAAAACAACGACGTTGAAAATGTGGCATTGTTTCAAAACGGACAGGAAATTATTGGAAAAAAACTATCTGAATAAGCCTTACAGTGTGGTATAAATCTTGCTTGACTTTATAAATTTTTTCACCTACTTTCGTTTAACATTATAGTTAAACGAACCTTCTCAAAATTCTTTTTAAACAGCTATGGCTATTTTTACTAATTTCGCAACATGGTAAAAGAAATCCAGCTTCGCGTTACTTTAAAAGAAGAAGAGCGCAGTGATATTTTAGTTATAAAATCGGCTCATGCTTTAGATATTGATAAAGAAGATATTACAGGCGTTAAAGTCCTTAGAAAGTCTATTGATGCGAGAAAACCAAAAATAATCTTAAATTATAAAGTTGCCGTTTATATTAGAGAAGTATTACCAAAAACATCAGAATATCAATTTGATTATAAAGATGTTTCAAAAGCAAAGCCTATTCATATTATTGGCTTTGGTCCTGCTGGCATGTATGCCGCTTTGCGTTGTATAGAATTAGGCTACAAACCCATTGTTTTAGAACGTGGCAAAAATGTTCAAGATCGCCGTAGAGACATCAGAGCTATTAATCAAGAACATACCGTTAATGAAGATTCTAACTATTGTTTTGGTGAAGGTGGTGCAGGTACCTATAGTGATGGGAAACTTTATACCCGTAGCTTAAAACGTGGTGATGTTAGGCGAATCTTTGAAAATCTGGTTTATCACGGTGCAACCGATCAAATTTTAGTGGATGCCCATCCGCATATTGGCACTAATAAATTACCCAAAGTAGTCCAAAATATTAGAGAAACTATACTAAAATATGGTGGTGAGATTTATTTTGAAACTCGTGTGGTTGACTTTTCTGTTAAGAATCGAAAAATTCAATCTATACAATTACAAAATGGTGAAGAACTAACGGTAAATAGGGTTATTTTAGCTACCGGACATTCGGCACGAGATATCTTTTACTTATTATATAAAAAGAAAATAGCTTTAGAAGCAAAATCTTTTGCCATGGGTGTCCGTGTTGAACATCCACAACATATTATCGATTCTATTCAATACCATTGCAGTGGTGAACGTCATGAGTTATTACCTGCGGCATCATACAGCTTGGTGCAACAAGTTAACGATCGTGGTGTCTATTCATTTTGCATGTGCCCTGGTGGTTTTATTGTTCCTGCAGCAACCTCTGAAGGTGAAGTCGTTGTGAATGGGATGTCGCCTTCAAAACGAAATAATTTGTATGCCAATTCTGGTATTGTCGTTGAAATAAATGCCGATAAAGACTTATTTAAATATGAACAATTTGGACCATTAAAAGGGTTAGAATATCAGAAAAATCTAGAAAAAATAGCGTTTACAGCAGGTGGACGAACTCAAGCGGCTCCTGCCCAACGCTTAACCGATTTTGTAGAAGGTAAATTATCAAATGATTTAAATCCGTGTTCATATCAGCCAGGATTAAAATCGGCTCCCTTACATTCCCTTTTGCCTAAATTAATTGGCACAAGATTACGCAAAGGCTTTCAAGCTTTTGGACAAAAAATGAAGGGTTATTATACGGCTGAAGCCAATGTAGTTGGTGTTGAATCAAGAACCTCATCGCCTGTTTGTATTCCAAGAAATGAGCAACTAGAACATCCAGAGGTTTCTGGACTATTTCCCTGCGGCGAAGGTGGCGGCTATGCGGGAGGAATTGTTTCGGCCGCTATGGATGGCGAACGTTGTGCGGAAGCTGCAACTAGAGGTTTGTAAAATATATCTTAGTCAGGGGTTTTGTATTATTATGTTTATCTATATAAAGTAAAGCCGTCTAACTTCTAAAATATTACTATTTTTACAGCATTAAAAATTAAACGAATATGAACGCATATATATTTCCAGGGCAAGGGGCTCAATTTTCAGGAATGGGTTTAAACCTATACGAATCGTCACCTTTAGCACAAAAATTATTTGAACAGGCCAATGATATTTTAGGTTTTCAAATTACAGATATCATGTTTGAAGGTACCGCAGAAGCATTAAAAGAAACCAAAGTAACGCAACCTGCTATTTTTTTACATTCAGTAATTCTTGCCAAAACATTGGAAGATAGTTTTAAACCAGATATGGTTGCAGGACATTCCTTAGGTGAATTTTCAGCCTTGGTAGCCAACGGTTCTTTAACGTTTGAAGATGGTTTGAAATTAGTTTCTCAACGCGCATTAGCGATGCAAAAAGCTTGTGAACTCCAACCAAGCACGATGGCAGCCGTTTTAGGATTAGACGATACCGTTGTAGAAAAAATATGTTCAGAAACTCAAGGTATTGTGGTTGCTGCCAATTATAATTGTCCAGGACAATTAGTGATTTCTGGAGAGGTTAATGCCATTAATTTGGCTTGCGAAAGTCTAAAAGAAGCTGGTGCAAGACGTGCGTTGGTTTTACCTGTTGGAGGCGCATTTCATTCCCCTTTAATGGAACCCGCTCGCGAGGAATTAGCTGCAGCCATTGAACATACAAAATTTAGCAAACCTGCTTGTCCTATTTATCAAAATGTAACGGCAAGTGCAGTAATTGATGAAGCTTCCATAAAATTAAATTTAATATCACAATTAACAGCACCTGTTCGTTGGACCCAATCTGTTCAACAAATGATTGCGGATGGCGCTACCTTATTTACTGAAGTTGGTCCAGGAAACGTATTACAAGGTCTTGTTAAAAAAATAAATAGAGAGGCTCAAACAGCTTCAGCTACAATAGAAAAATAGTAATATGAAGTTATCAAAACGCTCTATTGTAATTATTATAATTATCGTAGGAACGATTGCGGTTGACCAAATCTCAAAAGTTTTAGTAAGAGCTAATGTAGAACCTGGTTCAAGATCAAATATCATAGGAGACTATTTCACGCTTCATAATGTAGAAAACGTAGGGGCTTTTTTAGGCATGGGAAGTGATTTAAACCCTACCCTTAAACTTATTCTGTTACTTATATTGCCCATTATTGTTTTAGGCTATGTTACGTTACATATTTTTAAAGATAAACATCTAGACAAAATGTCTCTTTTTGCTTTTGCTAGTATTATTGGTGGCGGTATCGCCAACGTATTTGACCGAGTAGTCTTTGGCTCTGTAACCGATTTTTTTCATATTGATTTAGGAGGTGTATTTAGAACTGGCATTTTTAACATGGCTGATCTTTCGGTTACAACTGGAATGATTATACTGTTGTTTGTAAGCTTTACAAAGAAAAAGACAAACAACTAATAAATCAAAACTAAAAACCCACCTCAATGAGGTGGGTTTTTAGTTTTGATTATTTTATTTATCATTAATAATGAGGATTCTCATCTTCTAAAAATCCGGTTCGCTTGTGGCCTACAAACTTATAAACGATTCCAGGATCCCAGCTAAATTCAGCTTCAAATGAAATTAATTGAAAGATATTTCTGTTAATTTCTAACAATCTGTTCCCATTTCCAGGCAGATCGCATAGCATCATCTAATGTTAATTGAGCTTTCCAACCTAACTCATTATTTGCCTTGGTAGTATCAGCATATGCAGAAATGATATCACCTTCCCTTCTATCAACAATTTTGTAATTAAGTTTTTTTCCAGAAACTTTTTCAAATGATTGTACTACTTCCAAAACTGAACTTCCTTTACCAGTGCCTAGGTTAAAAGTCTCATAATTTGATTTATTATTGCCTTTAAGAAGTCTTTGTAAAGCAATCACATGTGCTTTAGCTAAATCTACTACATGTATATAATCACGAATACAAGTTCCATCGGGGGTTGGATAATCATCTCCAAAAACAGATAGTTGTTCTCGTATACCAATAGCCGTTTGCGTGATAAAAGGCACTAAATTTTGTGGCACTCCAATAGGTAATTCACCAATTTTAGCTGACTCATGTGAACCAACCGGATTAAAATAACGTAAAGCTATAGCTTTTATACTTGGTACTACTTTGCAAACATCACTTATTATTTCTTCACCAATTTGTTTGGTATTACCATAGGGGGACTCTGCTTGTTTTACGGGCGCATTCTCTGTAATTGGTAATTCGTCAGCTTGACCATAAACAGTACAAGACGAACTAAAAATAAAACTCGCTTCAGGTAATTTTTTAAGTTCTTTTAGAATATATATCAATGTACTTATATTATTTTCATAATACATTAACGGTTCTTTTACGCTTTCACCTACGGCTTTACTAGCCGCAAAATGAATAACTCCTTTAATATCATGATGTTTTTTAAAGAAAGCTTCAACATCAGATTTCTCCTTTAAATCTAATTTTTCAAATACGGGTTTTTTTCCTGTTATAGAAGTAATTCCGTCTAAAACTTTTATCGAAGAATTTGATAAATCATCAATAATAACAACGTCATAACCTTCATTTTGCAATTCTAC
The DNA here is from genome assembly GCF_057126245.1 of Yeosuana sp. Lineage (NCBI taxonomy): Bacteria > Pseudomonadati > Bacteroidota > Flavobacteriia > Flavobacteriales > Flavobacteriaceae > Yeosuana > Yeosuana sp. Next base: position 132,431 of record NZ_DBNGMQ010000054.1, read on the forward strand.
AACAGTGTGAGATCCTATAAAACCTAATCCACCAGTAACTAATATTTTATCCATTTATAAATGTTTTAACTTTTGAGGTAATAAATTCAATTTGTTCACCGTCTAACTCGGTATGCATTGGTAAAGAGATAACATCTTTTACTAACTGATTAGTTACTTCAAAATCGGCTTCATTATATCTATCATCCAAATATGCCTTTTGCTTATGTAACGGAATTGGATAGTAAACTCCACAAGGTACTCCATTGTCGTTTAGATATTTAACTAAAGCATCTCTTTCAACATTTTTTACTCTTAAGGTATATTGATGAAAAACATGACAATCACATGTTTCACAAATTCCTTCACAAGAAGAGTTGCCAATTGGCGTTATAATATCTGACTCACCTTTAAAAGCCTCATTATATTTTTTCGCAGCATTTTGTCTTGCTTTGTTGTAAGTATCAAGGTGCGGTAATTTAGCATCTAAAACAACGGCTTGCAGACTATCTAATCTCGAATTCACGCCTACAACATCATGATGATAACGTTCATACATCCCATGATTTACAATGCCTCTAATTGTATGAGCTAATTCATCGTTATTAGTAAAAATAGCTCCGCCATCACCATAGCATCCTAAATTTTTAGAAGGAAAAAAAGACGTAGAAGCGACATCACCAATAGTTCCTGCTTTTGCTTTGCTACCATCCTTAAAAGTATACGTTGCGCCAATAGCTTGAGCATTATCTTCAATAACATATAAATTATGTGCTTTTGCTATTTCTAAAATAGCATCCATATTTGCACATTTCCCAAATAAATGGACTGGAACAATTGCCTTTGTTTTAGGTGTTATTGCTTTTTTAATGGCCTCAATACTAATATTATAATCGTCAATGTTTACATCAACTAATACTGGCGTTAAATTAAGAAGTGCAATAACTTCAACAGTAGCAGCAAATGTGAAATCGGCCGTTATAACTTCATCACCAGGTTTTAAACCTAATCCCATCATCGCTATTTGTAAAGCATCCGTTCCGTTAGCACACGGAATCACATGCTTAACACCTAAATAGTTTTCTAATTTTTTTTGAAATTGATGAACTCTAGGTCCATTTATAAATGCAGTAGTTTCTAAAACTTCCTGAATGGATGAATTCACTTCATCCTTAATTTTTTCAAATTGACCCTTAAGGTCAACCATTTGAATTTTATTCATTTAACAAAAATTACAATTAGCCATAAACAACTGCTATGGCTGTATTAATGAATTACGAAATTACAAAATTCATATATGTTAACCATGTTTTTATTTTAAAGAAATGTATTTTTGCTACAAAGTAAATATTTGAATTTTATATACAACATAGGCATAAACCTAGCGGCTGTTTTTTTAAAAGTCTTAGCTCTTTTTAATAAAAAAATTGAAAAAGGTGTTAAAGGAAGGCATGAAACGTTTGGTTTATTAGAAAAGAAACTTCAATCACAGGATAAAACCTTATGGTTTCACTGTGCTTCTTTAGGTGAATACGAACAAGGGCTCCCCGTTTTTAAAGCTCTAAAAGCGCATTATTCAAACCATAAAATTATTTTAAGTTTTTTTTCGCCTTCTGGGTATGACATAAGAAAAAACAATCCTATTACAGATGTTGTTGTGTATTTACCAATCGACACCGAAAAAAACGCTAAACGTTTTATATCCCTTGTAAATCCAGAATTAAGCATTTTTGTTAAGTATGATATTTGGCCCAATTTTTTAAAAGAATTAAAAACCAAGCAACGAAGAGCTATATTAATTTCTGCATTATTCAGAAAAAATCAATCATATTTTAAATTATATGGCTCTCAATTAAGAAATGCCCTTTTTGCTTTTGAACATATTTTCACTCAGAATGAAGCCTCTAAAGTTTTGCTCAAATCCATTCATTATAATCATGTAACCGTTTCTGGAGACACTAGGTTCGACAGGGTTTCCGATCAACTAACTCAAAACAATCAACTTGACTTTATTGAAATCTTTAAACAAAGTAAGCTTTGTGTTGTTGCTGGAAGTACGTGGCCAGAAGACGAAACATTATTTATTAATTACATAAATTATAAAGGGTCAAAAGATGTGAAATTCATTATTGCCCCGCATAATATTAAAGCTGGTCAAATTAAAAGTTTTAAAGAACAATTAAATAAAGAAGCTATTTTATTCTCACAAAAAGAAACTATAGACGTCTCTAAAGCTCAAGTTTTTATTATTGATACCATTGGCCTTCTTTCAAAAATTTATAGCTATGCTGACATTGCTTATGTTGGTGGTGCTATGGGACAAACCGGTTTACACAATACCTTAGAACCAGCCGTTTTTGGAGTTCCTATTATTATTGGGAACCACTATTCAAAACAACCCGAAGCGCAGGATATGATCGATAATTCTGGCATGTTTTCTATTAAAAATCAAGATGAATTTAATCGTGTTTTAGAAGATTTAATTACAAATAATGAAAAACGCATCACTTCAGGAATTAATAATTTAGACTATATAACAAAGAATAAAGGAGCAGTAAATCATATTCTTAATTACCTTCACATATAAGTTAATCCTACAAAAGCCATAAAAAGCATATAGTCCAAAAGCTAAAGTTTTATCGTATCTATTACTTTAGATAACGAATCTAAAATGTTTTAAATTAATTAAATAAAATCATGAAAAAATTATTTTTAAGTACCCTTTTATTATTAGCAATAAGTTTAACATTTACGTCTTGTAGAGATACAAAAAAAACAGAATCAGTAGAAGATGCTGTTGAAAATGCTACTCAAGCAACTGAAGGTGCTCTTGAAGAAACAGGCAAGGCTATTGACAACGCTGTAGAAAAAACAAAAGAAGCAGGAGAAGCGACTAAAGAAGCAATAAAAAAAATTGGTGACAACTAAATACTATTTAATTAGATTAGAAATCTTAACTTTTAAAAAAGCCTTTATCTAACGATAAAGGCTTTTTTTTTGATTGATGATTTGTTTACTACATATAAATATGTCTATTTATATCGTCTTTCGTTATTCCAACTATAACTTTTTGATTTGTTAAATGTTCTTTGTAAATGATTATTGTTTAAAGTTCTCATTAGTTCTATTTTTTGTGGTTAATTTACTTTTAATTAATAATGATTGATAGTTTGATTTTTATAAATGTGCTTATTTATATCGTCTTTCGTTATTCCAATTGTAACTTTTTGATTTATCAAATGTTCTTGGAAAATGGTTATTGTTTAAAGTTCTCATTAGTTCTATTTTTTATGGTTAATATATTTTATTTAATTTTTAATTAATAACTATTCGCAATAGGTCTATTAATAAATATGGGTATCTGAATATCGCTATAGGTATAGATGTATTGTTTCTTAATGTTCCTATCACAACTTCTTATTTTAGCACTTGTTCTCATAATTTCTAGTTTTTAAACTTGCATTATACACTATAGACGACTGTATTTTAAAATTGTTACAGTACTATGTATAACAAAGTAATAATTTAACAATATTTAACATTTAATAAAAGTAACTCTTGTATTAAATTATTATTCAAATCAATTGTGATTTAGGAGAAGAAAGCTCGAGTTTAGATTGTTTGTCCACTATTATTAGGTCATTGTTCTTCCAAAATAACTAAGGGATATCCACATGTGGGAAACATATCATTCATGAACATTAAAGATTTACTATCTTAGACACATAATGTGCCCAATTCCTTTTTAAATAATCTGGGTTAAAAATAGTATTGAAATAAATGTAATATGAAAAAGAAAGAACTATGGAAGTATTTCCCAAAAAAAATTTCAACAAAACAAGTGTTAGACGTCAACTAAAAGTGAACTTTTAAAGGTGAAATACCTAAAGGCAAAAACCTTGTTGTAGACCACATAGACAACGTTAAAACAAATAATGAGTAGAGAGCCTTCAAGTAATTACAAACCGAGAGAACCTCTCAAAAGACAAATGGAGACATAATATTTCTAGTCCTTATACTGGGGTCTGTTTTTGTAAAGGAAAAAATAAATGGGAGTCAAGTATCTTTATAAATGGAACGTCTTTTCATCTTGGATTTTTCCAAAATGAAACTTATGCAAAACAAGAATATATTATTGCATTAGAATATTATAATGAACATTCTGACATAAATAATTTTCCTTTTAAAACTAAAAGAAGAGACAAAGCAATATTTACAGATTATAATCAATTAGCCATTAATTTCTCATAATATCGATTGTGGTTTTAAAATCTAAGGAAATAGTTATCAACAATAGGTTGACTCAACCGTGAGCACAATATATAAAAAAAGTCACCTAACAACTTCATAGTTAAGTGACTAATTTTCAATCTAGTACTGAAGACGGGACTTGAACCCGTACGTCCTAATGGACATTGGATTTTAAGTCCAACGTGTCTACCAATTCCACCACTTCAGCAACTTGGTATATTTAAAAGAAAGTTTCAGAGCGAAAGACGGGATTTGAACCCGCGACCCTCACCTTGGCAAGGTGATGCTCTACCCCTGAGCTACTTTCGCAGTCTTTTAATGAACGTGCAATATTGCTATTGCGGATGCAAATTTAAAATATTTCTCATAAAACCAAAGGCTTTTTTACAAAATAATATTTTTTATTTCTAAGCGCGTTTTTCTTTTATCAACATTCGCTTTATTTCATTTAGTTTCATAAGCGCTTCAACTGGTGTAAGTGTATCAATATCAATATGTAAAATCTCGTCTTTTATATTTTCTAGTAAGGGGTCGTCCAGATTAAAAAAGCTTAATTGCATATCATCTTTTAATGATTTTACCTTGTCGGTAAGTTCTTCACTTGAGTGAGACTTCTCTAATTTCTGTAAAATCTTATTGGCCCTATGGAGCACTTGCTGTGGCATGCCTGCCATTTTTGCGACATGAATACCAAAACTGTGAGCACTACCGCCTTCAACTAGTTTTCTTAAGAAAAGTACATTATCTTTTAATTCTTTAACCGACACATTAAAATTTTTAACGCGTTCGAAGGTTTCGGTCATTTCATTTAACTCATGGTAATGCGTTGCAAACAGGGTTTTAGGTTTCGCCGGATGTTCATGTAAATATTCACTAATAGCCCAGGCGATGGAAATGCCGTCATAGGTACTTGTCCCTCGTCCTATTTCATCAAGTAACACCAAACTTCTTTCCGAAATATTATTCAAAATTGAAGCTGTTTCGTTCATTTCTACCATAAACGTAGATTCACCCATCGAAATATTATCACTCGCTCCTACTCGTGTAAATATTTTATCAACTAAACCAATTCTAGCTTCTTTTGCAGGCACAAAACTCCCTATTTGAGCGAGTAAAACGATTAATGCTGTTTGACGCAAGATAGCCGACTTACCAGACATATTTGGCCCGGTAATCATAATGATTTGCTGCTCACTTCTATCTAAAAATACATTATTAGCTATGTAATTTTCTCCAATAGGCAATTGCTTTTCAATCACTGGGTGTCTTCCTTCTGTAATATCTAAATCAAAAGAATCATCAATAGATGGATACACGTACTGATTGTCTTTTGCTAATTGGGCAAATCCACATAAACAATCTAGTTGTCCAATTAAAAAAGCGTTTTGTTGTACGGCCTTTATATACTGATTAAGCCAACTGACCAACTCTAAAAACAACTGCTGCTCAATGGCTAAAATCCGATCTTCAGCACCTAAAATTTTAGCTTCGTATTCTTTGAGCTCTTCGGTGATGTATCGCTCTGCACTTACCAGTGTTTGCTTTCTAATCCACTCTTCTGGGACCTTATCTTTATGCGTATTTCTGACTTCTATATAATACCCAAACACGTTGTTGGAAGCTATTTTTAAAGATGTAATTCCTGTTCGTTCACTTTCGCGCTCAAGCATCTTGTCTAAATAATCTTTTCCAGATTTTGACAATCCTCTTAAATCATCTAATTCCAAAGAAAATCCAGAAGCAATGGTTTGGCCTTTTAAAACATTAACAGGCGCCTCTTCATTAAGTGTCTCTTTTATTTTTTCGCGAAGCACCTCGCAACTTTGAAGTGTCTCACCAATAATATTTAAAGATTGATTTTCACAACTTGAGGCAATCGATTTTATAGGCACAATGGCTTCTAAGGAATTTTTAAGCTGAATAACCTCTCTGGGATTCACTTTACCAGTGGCTATTTTTGAAATTAATCGTTCTAAATCGCCAATATGTTTTATGTGATTCTGAATTTTTTGAAGCGTCGTGTTTTCTTTAGTTAAATAATCGACCACTTCATGACGTTGTTTTATTTTCTCTACACTTTTTAAAGGCAAGGCCAACCAGCGTTTTAACAAACGTCCGCCCATAGGCGAAATGGTTTTGTCAATCACATTTAAAAGTGTCACAGCATTCTGATTGGTAGAATTGTAAAGTTCTAAATTGCGTATGGTAAACTTATCCATCCACACATAGGCATCTTCAGCAATTCTGGAAATAGAAGTGATGTGTTGTATTTTGTTATGCTGCGTCTCAGATAAATAATGCAAAATAGAACCAGAGGCGATAATGCCTTCATACAAGTCTTCTATTCCAAAACCTTTAAGCGATTTGGTATTGAAATGCTTCGTTAAGATTTCATAAGTATAATCAGCTTGATAAATCCAATCTTCCATATAAAAAGTATGAAAGTCGTCCCCAAAGGTTTCTATAAACGTAGTTCTTTTTCTTTTTGACACTAAGACTTCACTCGGATTAAAATTTTGCAAGAGCTTATCAATATACTCCGAATTTCCTATTGAGGTTAAAAATTCACCCGTTGAAATATCTAAAAAAGAAACACCAATATGGGATTTATCAAAATAAACAGAGCATAAAAAATTATTGGATTTTGAGACCAGAACCTCATCATTAAATGCTACACCAGGAGTTACCAATTCTGTTACGCCACGTTTTACAATGTTTTTAGTGAGTTTAGGATCTTCCAATTGGTCGCAAATTGCAACACGCTCACCTGCTTTCACCAACTTGGGCAAATACGTGTTTATAGAATGATGAGGAAACCCGGCAAGTTCAATTTCACTTTCACTTCCTGCACCTCGTTTGGTTAAGATAATTCCTAATATTTTAGCCGTTTTTATAGCATCTTCACCAAAGGTTTCATAAAAATCACCCACACGAAACAATAACAAAGCATCAGGATACTTTGTTTTAATCGTATTATACTGCTTCATTAAAGGGGTTTCTTTTTTTGCCAATGGAATATTATTTATATCTTATTTTTGTAATTTAAATAGGATTGCTAATGTAATTATTATTTCATGTTTTTTGAAACTGAAATATAATTACTTATTGATAATTATTCACAAATTTACCGATGCGAAAACTAAAAAATAACGAGTTAGATAGATTAAGTGTAGAAGATTTTAAATTGGTAAACAAAACGCCCATTATTATTGTGTTAGATAATATTCGAAGTCTCAATAATATTGGCTCTGTATTTAGAACCAGTGATGCGTTTTTGATTGAAAAAATTTATCTCTGCGGAATCACAGCAAAACCACCACATAAAGATATTCATAAAACAGCATTAGGAAGCACCGATACGGTAGATTGGGAATATGTTGAAAATACCATGGATTTAATTGAAAGACTGAAAGCTAAAAACATAAAAATATGCGCTGTTGAACAAGCTGAAAATGCAACAATGCTCAATGATTTTAAAGTTGAAACAAATACAAAATATGCCTTAGTTTTTGGCAACGAGGTAAAAGGTGTTGCACAAAATGTGGTTACCGCAAGCGATGTAATCATTGAAATACCACAATTTGGAACCAAACACTCTTTAAATATTTCGGTAAGTGCAGGTGTTGTTATTTGGGATGTTTTTAATAAGCTGAAATTGAAAAGCTAAAAGTGACCAGTTTTATTTTAATTATTTACCTTTAAAATCATAACTTAATTTCACTTTTTATCAACTAATTAATTCATTAAAAATGCACTTGTCACAAATTTTCAAGATTTTAATAGTATGCTTAATCACATCGTTCTCTCTAGCTCAAGAAATAGATCCAAATGAGGTTAAAAACATCATGAAAAAGGTTGCTGATTGGCAAATAGAACATTTCCAATATCTATACAGCGGATATGATGAACCGCACCATCCATTGGACTGGACAAATGGCGCACTGTATGTTGGGATGATAAAATGGGCTTCAATAGCTGATAATGACAAATATTACAATTGGTTAAAAGACATTGGAGAAAAACATGCCTGGCAATTGTACAAACGTAAATATCATGCAGATGATCATACCGTAGGACAATTATATATTGAACTTTACCGTAAATTCAAGGATAAAAAAATGATTGAGCCAACAAAAGAGCAGTTCGATTTCATCATGTACCATCCCGCACAAACATCTCTAAAATGGGAATCTCCTTATCACCAAAGCCGATGGAACTGGTGTGATGCCTTATTTATGTCGCCGCCTGTTTGGGCGAAACTTTATAAGATTACGGGGGAAGAAAAATATTTAGATTTTATGATGACTGAATTTAAAGCTACAACCGATTTCCTGTTTGATAAAAAAGAAAATCTGTATTATCGAGACGAAAGATATATCTCTCAACTCGATCATGGCACAAAAATATTCTGGTCTCGAGGTAACGGCTGGGTATTTTCTGGTCTTACAAATATTATGAACGAGCTAATCCCAAAGAGCAAAGAATACAAGTATTTCTTAAAAATTTATAAAAAAATGGCTGAAAAACTCGTTAAAATTCAAACCCCTGAAGGCCATTGGTCAATGAGTTTATTAGGACAAGCATTTTATCCAACACCGGAAACAAGTGGTTCTTCATTTTATATTTATGGTTTAGCTTGGGGTATAAATAATGGTGTTTTAGACAAAGCCACTTACCAGCCAGCAGTAACAAAAGGATGGAACGCCATGGTTAGCCATGTTACAGAAAATGGAATGTTAGGCTACGTACAACCCATAGGTGCTGCTCCTGGCAAGGCATGGGCAGATAAAACCGAAGTTTATGGAACAGGTGCTTTTTTAAGTGCAGGTTCAGAAGTGTATAGGTTGAGTGGTGGTAAATAAAATATCGTTAACGCCGGTAATTTAATTATCTAAATAGCGATATGGGGCACCAAACTTTCTTTAAATATTTCTGCAAGATGTGTGGGGTTTTTCTTTTGGCTATTTCTTTTCATATAAAACCTTCCAGACTAATTATTTTCATAACTTTAGGTGACTAATGTTACGCTGCAAGTAATTATTTAATATGATATTTGTACTTATAAAGTATCGATTATGAAATTAATACAATTCCTAGCAATATCACTTCTTATAATTAGCTGTAATAATAAAGAAAAACAAAACAATAAAACAGTTTCTCAAGAGTTAACAAATAAAGAAACTACGCATCCTGGAAAAACACTTATGGAAACCCATTGTTATGTTTGTCACAACCCAAAGATGCCTGAAAACGGCAGAAGAATTGCACCTCCAATGGTAGCAATAAAAATGCATTATATAAATGACGATATAACCAAAGAAGAATTTATCAATCAAATTGTAACCTATGCTTCAAATCCAACCCAAGAAAAAGCAAAACTTTTTGGAGCCGTTAGAAAATTTGGTGTCATGCCAAAACAACAATTTCCTGAAGGCGTTATTGAAAAAATTGCCGACTACATGTTTGATCACGAAATTGAGGAACCAGAGTGGTTTCAAGAGCATGTAAAAGGTAAAGGATTTCGAAATCGTAATCAAAACGGTAAAAAATATGCGAAAGTTGAATCTCCTAAAGCCGCTGAAGATATTGGTATGGCGTATGCCCTTTCAACAAAAACCGTATTGGGACAAAATTTGATGGGAACGATTCAAAAGAAAGGAACCTTGGCTGCACTAAATTTTTGTAACATAAAAGCCATGCCTTTAACAGATAGTATGGCAATAAAATATAATGCCACTATAAAAAGGGTCACCGATAAAACCAGAAACCCAGATAATATAGCAAATTCTGAAGAATTAAAATATATTAACCTTTACAAAGCCCAAGTAGCGCTTAATCAAGAACCAAAACCATCCATTATTGAAAAAGAGGATAAAATTCAATTTTATTACCCCATTACAACCAACACGATGTGTTTACAATGCCATGGGAATTCTAAAGAAATTTCAACAGCAGTGAGAGAAAAAATAGTAGCTTTATATCCAAACGACTTAGCCATTGGATATTCTGAAAACCAGGTAAGAGGAATGTGGAGTATTGAATTTGATAACCCAAAAAGTAATTGAATAATGAAACAAATTTTTGAAGTAGAAAACATAAAATGCGGAGGTTGTGTTAATAGTATAAAAACAGCACTTTTAAAATTAGACGCCGTAGAAGAGGTTTCTATAGATAAAGACACAGACACCATAAACATAACAGGCACTATTGAAAGATATATAGTTTTAAAAAAACTAAATGAACTTGGTTATCCTGAAAAAGGTGAAAACACAATGATTAAAAAAGCCAAATCGTATGTTAATTGTGCTTTTGGAAGAATGAATGAATAGGACTAAAATCATTAACATTTTAAACTATATTATTGAAGTTAATGTAAAAACGTGGCTAAAAAAATAAAAAAACCTTGGCCTACAAAAGATGTCATGAATCAGATTTATGACATACATCTTTGGGGAGGACACACATTCGATTTTTATTCTGGCTTTGGTTCTCACGATCCAAAAATTATAAAACCATATTTAAAAGTATTAGTTGCATTTTTAGAATCTCACAATAGGTCTTTAGTCGTTTGCGATTTAGGATGTGGCGATTTTAATATTGGAAAACACTTCACTCAATACACCAAAAAATATATTGCCATTGATATTGTTGAAAATCTAATTGATAGAAATAAAACCTTATACAAAGAAGATAACTTAGTGTTTGCTTGTTTAGATATTACTAAAGATGATCTTCCAGAGGCAGACTGCATGATACTTCGTCAAGTATTGCAACATTTATCTAATTTAGAGGTACAAAACCTAGTCGAAAAATTAGCAAATTATAAATATGTTATTCTTACGGAACATCTACCGGTTGGTGACTTTATTTCTAATAAGGATATTATTTCTGGGCAAGGTATTCGATTAAAACAAAACAGTGGTGTAAATATATTAGAGCCTCCTTTTAGTATCAAAATAAAAGCCCGAAAACAATTTGACGAATATATTTTAGAAAATGAAAAAGGGCGTATTGTAACCATATTGTTTGAATTGTATTAAAATCACATACTTTCCATTTTGAAAGTTTTTATGTACAGTTTATCTTGATTCTAAATTTAAAAAAATTTAACTTCGCTTATCATCTGATATAAGTCATTAAAGCGACGTCATATCATAGCGTTACCAAACATTTGAGAAAAACTCTATACATATTGACAGTTTTAGTATTCGGAGCAATTTATGTTCAATAAAATAAAACTTCTAATAGTAATTTACAAGCGGAATTTAAATCAGAACGTATTGAATTGATAAAAACGAAAATAGATATTGTTTCAATCTACAAACAATATGTTATTCAAAAAAAATAAGATTTAACTTGAAGCACATTAGATCTTTTTTGGATAATAGTTTTAACTATAAGACTCTTAAAAGAATAACTGTTACTTAATCATCAATATGATACATTATAAAACCATATATACTAGCCTGTTCTTTTAAATAGGAAAGAAGATTTGAAGCACCATAATGCCCTGCATTTTTTTCTGATTTCAATAAGACTGGATTGGTTTGAGCTTTCCTATTCTGCATTTCGGCTGTAAACTTATAAGAATGAAATGGTGGTACGCGATCATCGTTTTCAGATGTTATAATAAGCATTGTCGGATAGTTTATATTTTCTTTAATATTGTGATAAGGCGAATAATTATATAAATTTCTAAAGCCTATACTATCTTTTACTGTACCATACTCATCATGATGAAATCGACCTATTGTAAACTGCTCAAAACGCACCATATCTAAAGGAGCGACTATAGGGACGACTACTTTAAATAAGTCTGGACGTTGTATAGCTGCCACAGCAACTACTAGCCCTCCGTTAGAACTACCAGTTATGGCTAGTTTCTCACTATTTGTGTATTTTTTTTCAATTAAAAATTCTGCTGCATCAATGAAATCATTAAATGAGTTTTGTTTTTTCATCCCTTTACCCTCTTTAGCCCATTCAGGGCCTTTATCTCCTCCTCCTCTTATGTTAGCAAATGCAAAAATCCCTTTTTTTCTTACAAAACCTACAATTCCGGGATCAAAAGAGGGAAGACTTACTAATCCAAATCCACCATACGCCTTTAAAATTGTCGGATTTGACCCATTTAACTCAATATCTTTGCGGTGAACAATTATCATTGGTATTTCCACGCCGTCCCTTGATAAAAAATTCAGATTTTTAAAGACAATATCTTCATATTTGAAATTTACTTTTGTTTTTTTAACTAACTTTTGCTTAAAAGTTTGAACATTAAACTTAAATACGGCTTTTGGAATTGTATATGACTGGATATAAAAAAGTAATTCATCGTCAGTTTTATTTCCGCTAAAGCCTCCAATAGTAGAACCTAACGGAAATTTTGAATTATATAAAATTTGACCTTGATAGTCATAAACAATAAGAATAGGCTGTTGGTTTGACTGATAAATAGTCACTATTCTCTCTGAAAATAGAAAATAATTTAAAAGTAATGCAGTAGAAATATCGGGAGTAATCTGATTCCAGATATGTGGGAGAGATTTATTAAAAGAAATTAATATTCCACTTTCAGAATTTTTATTTGTTTTAGCAATAAAATTATCACCTTGACTATCTAGAATTGTGATTGAGTGATCAATATTAGAAAAAAGTTTGTTTAAATTTTTATTTTCAGAATGATAGTCAATATAAAATATATTGGTTTTTCCCTTTTCTTCATTCATTTCATAGATAACAAAATAACGTTGATCTGAAGTAGTTAGGAACTCAAATTGTGTTAAAGGGTTTTTTTCTCTTGCAAATACCAATTTATCGTCCTTCTGTTTTGTTCCAAGTTTGTGATAATAGACCTTATTATTAAGTGATTTACCATAATAATTTAATTGCTCATAGGTAGAATAAAAAAAGCCGTCCTCCAACCATGAAATATTAGAAAATTTCACTCCCTTGATATGGTCAGTCATGAGCTTTTTAGTTTTCATATTCATGATCTTAATTTCTGACCAATCACTACCATTTCTACCATATTTAACAGCTAGAAATCTAGAATCTTTTGATATTTCGAAGTTTTGGATATTAATAACATCTTCCTTTGATATTTCTTTTGGTCCAACAAGTAATGATGGATTCTCTTTCAATTGTCTTCTAAAATAAAGAGAAGGACGAGATATTAATGAAGTGTAGTACAAATTAAAATAATAGTCTCCCTTTTTTACTGGATAATCATATTCAGTATAACCATAAGTGTCAACTGCTTCATATGATCCTGTTTTATAAGATACTTTCTTTAAATATTTTTTTGATAATTCATTTTGCTCTAATATCCAATCTTTTACCTCGGGAGCTTCTGTGTCCTCCAACCAGCGAAAGTTGTCAGTAATTTGATTACCAAAATAGTAGTCGGTTATAGGGCTTTTTTTTGCAGGTACTGTATAATAATTCTGACCAAAGGAATAAAATTGAAACAAAAGCATCAAAGAAAGTAAAAACTTACCTTTCATAGTCAAGACGTTTAAAGGATGATGGGGTAAATATAATTATATTCGTTTATTTCAGCCTTATAAATTCATATGTGTTTTCAGGAGTTACACATTATTCAGCTTCTAAAAAAGATAACCCAATAGTAATGGTTTCTGGTTTACAATTAGCTGAATATCTATCATTAAACCCTTTGCTATAACCAACATAATTGTCTTTTATGCGAAAGAATGAATTTAAAAAAAGAATAATCGTATAAAAACGTGTGGTAACACCGTATAAATTTAATTGCTAGTTCTAGCCTACTTACGAAAATCTTTGCGGATTTTTTATTCAGTTTGTATTTGCCAAAATTAGTTGCTGAAATATGCAACTAATCTTATACAAACACGATAAGCGCACCAAATATTATGCCCCACAAATAACATCTAAAACGCTTAAATAATCTTCACGGTTACTAACAAAATCTTTATTAGAAATATCAATAATTTTTACATTAAAATCTGTCTGGCTTTTTAAAAATTCTAAATAACCAGCATTAATTTTTTCTAAATACTCATCGGCAATGTTTTGCTCATAATCGCGCCCTCGTTTCTTTATATTTTCTTGAAGTCGTTGCGTATTTTGATATAAATACACATATAGTTCTGGCTTTGCGATGTCTTTATACATTAAATAAAATAACTTTCTGTATAACTTAAATTCATCTTCTGGCAAGGTTATTTTTGAAAAAATCAAAGATTTAAACACATCGTAATCACTCACAATAAAATCTTTAAACAAATCAAGTTGTGATAAATCATCAGAGATTTGCTGGTAGCGGTCTGCTAAAAACGACATTTCCAACGTAAAGGCGTAGCGTTGCGCATCTTCATAAAACTTCGGCAAAAAGGGATTATCTGCAAAGCGTTCTAAAATGAGTTTTGCATTAAAATCATCTGCTATCTTATTTGCTAAACTCGTTTTTCCTGCACCAATATTCCCTTCAATAGCGATATAGCTATACTTTGAAAAATCATATTTCCTGCTAGGGTTTTTTAACCAAATATTAATAGGTTCTAATTTGCTTTGGTCTTTACAGCCTTCTAACAATTCTGTAACACTTTGCTTCGTTTTCGGGTGTATCATTTTTGGAGCAATATCATACAAAGGTTGTATTACAAACTTGCGTTTATGCATTTCTGGATGAGGGACTATAAGCGACTTCGTCTTAATAATGTCATCTTCATAAAAGATAATATCTAAATCTATTATTCTCGCTTCATATCCTGATTTTTTTGAACGAATACGGCCTAAACGCTTTTCTACATTAAGCAATTCTTTCAGAACCTCCTCAGCCGGTAACTTTGTTATTAATCGAATACATGTATTTAAAAAATCGGCACTTTCAAAACCAAACGCAGGACTGTTATATACTTTTGAAATAATATCGACCTTTCCTATTTTTAAATAAATAAGATTAATGGCGTCTTGGAGGTTTTTAAACCTATCCCCTTTATTACTACCTAATGATATATATACGATGTGAGACTGAATCATAATTGATAACAAAATAACTAAAAGAAAATCACTTTAACTTATATTTGCGTAAACTGTTAATAAGTTTCTATGTCATTAAGAAATAAGCTTGCGGCTCAACGTATTTACTTTTTATTAGGAGGTTTGTTTATTACCTCTTTAGTGGTCTCCAATTTAATTTTTCAAAAATTCTTTTATTGGTATCCGTTTCATCTTGAAATTTTTGGCACGAAACTTTTTGAAATCTCAGTAGGCATTTTACCCTATCCCATCACCTTTTTAATTACTGATTTAATAAGTGAAATTTATGGAAAAAAACGCGCTAATGATATTGTTGTTATAGGTATTTTCGCGTCTTTATTTTCATTATCGATTGTTTATGTTTCAAACGCTGTACCTGCTACCAGTTGGTCTCCCGTAGGGAACACTATGTTTTCTACCGTTTTCGGAAATACTGCCATAGCTGTTTTTGCCAGTATGCTTGCTTATTTGTTTGCTCAATTTATTGATATTCAAATATATCATTTTTGGAAACGACTCACTAAAGGAAAAATGCTATGGCTCCGTAATAATTTTTCAACCTTTTCATCGCAGTTTGTAGACACGTTTACCATTTTGATTTTACTGTGTTCCTTTGATATTATTGAATGGAGCAAATTTGAAGGGTTACTTGTGGCGGGTTTTATATTTAAAGCGTTAATTGCTTTTTTTGATACACCTTTTTTATATTTAGGGGTTTATCTCTTTAGAAGACGGTTTAATTTAAAAGTGAATGAGGAAATAAATTTAGTATAATGTTTGTTATACTTTTGTAATCCGTACCTTATTAAAAAAAAGCATAAACAACTTTTAGCCCGATCTTTGCGTATATATTCTTAGAATCATTTTATATGAAAAAAGCATTAAAAATTACTGGCACAACCTTACTTATTCTTATTATTTTATTGATAACCATCCCTTTTGTGTTTCAGTCACAAATTAAAAATGCCGTTAAAGGGTTTATTAATGATAACCTACATGCTCAAGTTGAGTTTAGTGATATTAGTTTAAGTTTTATTCGCAACTTTCCAAAAGCGTCGGTATCTGTAAGTGATTTAAAAATTACCAATTTCGAACCGTTTAAAGACGAGGTATTCACTACGGCTAAAGATATTTCCTTTACTATGTCTATTAAAGAACTCTTCAAAAATGCGAATGAAGATCCTATTATAATTAATTCTATCACAGTTAATGAGGCTTTACTAACTCTAAAATCTGATAAGTTTGGCAATACCAATTACACTATTGCAAAAGTGGATAGTACGCTTACAGAAACTGATACGAAAGGCAGTAATTTTTCATTCGACATTAAAGATTATAGCATAAAAAATAGCGCCATAACATATATAGATGAGGCCTCTAAAACCTTAATTTATATATCAGAATTAAACCATGAAGGTAACGGTATTTTCTCTGCAGAAAAATCAGAATTAGATACTAAAAGTGAAGCCAATGTAAGTATCAGCATGGATAGTACAAACTATTTAAACAACAATCACATAAAATTGGATGCTTTGATTGGTCTAGATTTAGATAACAGCATATACATGTTTAAAGAGAATAAAGGTTTTATCAACCAATTACCTGTAGAATTTCGTGGCTATGTAAAAATGTTAGAAGATAGCCAAGAGGTTGATATTACTTTTGAAAACCCTGAATCGACTTTTAAAGATTTTTTAGCTGTGATTCCTGAAAGCTATTCGAAAAATATTGAAACCGTTGAAACTACTGGTGATTTTAAAATTAAAGGACTTATAAAAGGTATTGTTTCAGAAGAAACCATACCAAACCTTGATATCAATATTACTTCAAACAATGCGTCTTTTAAATACCCTGATTTGCCCAAGCGTGTTGAAAACATAAACATTAACACTTCAATAAAAAACACAACTGGAAACATTGATGACACTTACATAGACATCAATACACTTAATTTTAAAATAGATCAAGATATTTTCAAATCGTCTGCAACCATTAAAAACCTTACCGGAAATATGCTTGTAAATGCAAATATTGATGGTGTTTTAAATCTTGCTAACATAACCAAAGTATACCCCTTAGAATTATATAATAAATTGAGTGGTATTCTAAAAGCGAAAGTTAATACAGCCTTTGATATGGATGCTATTGAATCGAATGCTTATAGTCGTATAAAAAATAGTGGTGTTATGAGTGTTAGTGATTTTAATATGTCTTCTGACGCGTTGGCAAATCCTATTCAAATTTCTGATGCCAAAATAACCTTCAATACCGGAAACGTAAGTCTTAACCAGTTTAATGCGAAAACAGGTAAGAGCGATTTAAATGCTACCGGAACTATTAAAGGATTGTTAGGCTTTTTATTAAGCGACAAGCCACTTCAAGGTTATTTTAATTTGAATTCTAATCTTTTTGCAGTGAGCGATTTTATGACTGATGAACAACCAGAAACTACTGAAAACAAGCCATCAAATAGCACTGTTAAAATACCTACATTTTTAGATTGCACCATAAATGCACAGGCTAAGACAGTTGAATATGATAATTTAAAATTAAAAAATGTAAAAGGCACGTTAATCATTAAAGATGAACAGGCCATCTTACAAAACATGACCTCGTCCCTTTTTGATGGTGAATTATCGGTTACAGGTTTAGTGTCAACTAAAGCGGACATACCAACATTTAATATGGATTTAGGTATTAATAGTTTCGACGTTGGGCAATCCTTTCAAGGTTTTGAACTCTTACAAAATATAGCGCCTATTGCTAAAGCAATTCAAGGAACATTTAATTCTACTTTAAATATTAAAGGCGCATTGGGGGATGATTTTACGCCTAACTTAAACTCGATTTCGGGAGGTGCTTTCGCAGAATTATTATCTTCTACAGTGAACCCTTTAAATGCTGAAGTTTTAAATAAATTAGGGACCTCCTTGAATTTTATCGATTTCAAAAAACTAAACCTTAAAGATTTAAAAACTAAATTTGAATTTAGTGATGGAAACGTCAGTGTAAAACCATTTACAATTAAATACCAAGACATAGATATAGAAGTTTCAGGAAATCATAATTTTGATAAAACATTGTCTTATAGCGCCGTGTTTAACGTGCCTACCAAATATTTAGGCAGTGATGTTAATAGGTTAATTGGTAAAATTGATGATGCTTCAACCAACAACCTTTCAATTCCTATTACCGCCAATATTAGTGGAACTTATATTAACCCTTCGGTTAAAACAGACCTTTCAAGTAGTGTGTCAAGCCTAACTAATAAATTGATTGAAATAGAAAAGCAAAAATTACTTAATCAAGGTAAAGGGAAAGTAACCGATTTACTTGGTGGTTTATTAGAAAGTAACAAGAAAACAACCCAAACCGATTCAACTAAAACTCAAACAACAAACGTTGATTCAACAAACACAAATACAAGTAGCACGGTTCAAAAAGAAATTAAAAATGTGCTTGGAGGGCTTCTAGGCAGCAAGAAAAAGAAAAAAGACACCATAAATTAACAATTTTTAATCTTATTAGACTTTTTTAAAATAAAAAAAACGTAATTATTAGGTTTTCTCGATAAAAAAGTTAAGTTGTAAGAAGTATAACTTTAAACTTTTCAATAATATATGAGGCAATTAAAAATTACGAAACAAGTTACCAACAGAGAATCTAAGTCACTTGACAAATATCTTCAAGATATTAGTAAAATCCAGTTAATAACAGCTGAAGAAGAGGTAGAATTAGCACAAAGAATTCGCGAGGGAGATCAAGAGGCTTTAGATAAACTTACAACTGCTAACTTACGTTTTGTAGTTTCAGTGTCTAAACAATATCAGAATCAAGGTTTAACATTACCAGATTTAATAAATGAAGGCAATGCTGGCTTAGTAAAAGCAGCTAAACGTTTTGATGAAACAAGAGGTTTTAAATTTATATCTTATGCTGTTTGGTGGATTAGACAAGCCATTCTTCAAGCTTTAGCAGAACAATCTAGAATAGTAAGATTACCTTTAAATAAGATTGGATCTATAAATAAAATAAACAAAGCCTATTCTTTCTTAGAACAAACTCATGAAAGAGCACCGAGTGCTGAGGAAATAGCCAATAACTTAGATCTTACGCTGAGTGATGTCAAACAATCTATGAGAATTTCTGGTAGACATGTTTCTATGGATGCGCCGTTAAAAGAAGGTGAAACATCAAACCTTTATGATGTTGTAAACACAAAAGATTCACCACAGCCAGATAATAATTTAATGAATGATTCTTTAAATATTGAAGTAAATCGTGCATTAGATATGCTATCAGAAAAAGAATCTGACGTAATTCGTCATTACTTTGGTATTAATAACAATAGCCCTATGAGTCTGCAAGAAATTGGCGAATCTTTTGGTTTAACAAGAGAACGTGTAAGACAAATTAAAGAAAAAGGGATTCGTAGATTACGTCACACATCAAAGAGTAAAATATTAAAAACATATTTAGGGTAATCCTAAAAGAAATAATTTCATTAACTAAAGACTATATATGCTTAAAATTATAATAAAAGAAGGCGAAAACATTGAACGTGCCTTAAAACGTTACAAAAGAAAACACCGAAATATTAAAGTGATGCAAAACTTAAGAGAAGGTCAATTTTTTACAAAACCTTCTGTTAAAAGACGCCGTGAAATTCAAAAAGCCGAATACATTCAAAATATTAGAGATCAAGAAGACATATAATAA
Organism: Yeosuana sp.; assembly: GCF_057126245.1. Lineage (NCBI taxonomy): Bacteria > Pseudomonadati > Bacteroidota > Flavobacteriia > Flavobacteriales > Flavobacteriaceae > Yeosuana > Yeosuana sp. The sequence continues at coordinate 152,402 of NZ_DBNGMQ010000054.1, forward strand.
TTTTTGGAAAGAAAATATTTATCCCATTTACAATTTTTTTGTAAATGGGATTTTTAATTTATAGAAATCGTTACCACCAAGCCTTCGTTAGCTCGTACGTTAAAAACTCTATCGTCTTCAAAAATGAGGTATTGCCCTTTAATTCCGACTAATCTACCAGAATATTTTTGTTGTTTAATCAAGTTTAAACTCTTAGGCTTCTCAGGATATTTAAGAACTGGAAAACCTATATTAGTCTCTGTATTACTTTCTATAAAATAGTCTTTAGCTTCATCAGGAATATATGCCTTTAGACGTTCTCGCCATTCAACTAAATTTTCATCTTGAATTTCATTTTTCAACATCGTGCGCCAATTGGTCTTATCGGCCACATGATCTTTTAAAGCAACTTCTGTAATGCCTGCTAAATATCTGTTTGGAACCTCAATTATTTCAATGGCTTCATGAGCGCCTTGGTCAATCCAACGTGTTGGCACTTGGCTTTTTCTGGTTACTCCAACTTTAACATTACTTGAGTTCGCTAAATAGACGATATGCGGTTGTAACTGCACTTTTTTTTCGTAGACTAAATCACGATCTTCTTTATTTAAATGTGCGGTACTTAATTCAGGTCTCATAATCCAGTCGGCTGCCTGAGGTATTTCAAAAAAACAACTTTTACAAAAGCCTTGTCTGTAAATAGGTCTATCTAATCCGCAATTTAAACATTGATATTTAACAAATTGAATATTAATGTTTTTATCTATTAACTGATTCATATTTATGAAATCATTTTCAAATACTAAATAGTATTGAATAGGGTTTGAAAACTCAGATTCCATTTTTGTTAAAACGCCTTCAAAAGTCATGAAAAAAAGTGTTATTTTTAAGATCTTAAAGATAATACAAATATGCCAACCACTTTAGTGAATTCTATTGCATCTTGGTTTTTAAAAAAACGATTTCACCAAATTGAATTGTTTTTAAAATATCCTAATGAAGTGCAGAATGAATTACTTTTCAATCTTTTAGAAGAAGCTAAAGATACCCAAATAGGTAAGGAATATGACTTTGCTTCTATAGAAAATTATAGAATATTTGCTGAACGCGTTCCCATTTCAACCTATGAAGATTACCAAGATATTATTGATAGATCACGAAATGGTGAAACTAATATTTTTTGGCCTACTCCTATAAAATGGTTTGCAAAATCCAGCGGCACTACGAATGCCAAGAGTAAGTTTATCCCCGTAAGTATAGAATCTCTTGAAGACTGCCATTACGCTGCCGGAAAGGATTTACTTTGCATGTACCTTAACAACAATGAAGAATCTCAAATGTTTACAGGAAAGAGTTTACGTCTTGGTGGCAGCAAAGAACTTTATAGAGAAAACGGTACTGCATTTGGTGACCTATCGGCTATCCTAATCGACAACATGCCGTTATGGGCAGAATTTAGTAGCACTCCAAGTAACAAAGTATCTTTAATGAGTGATTGGGAACATAAAATGCAGGCGATTGTTGATGAAACCATTAATGAAAATGTGACGAGTCTTACAGGCGTCCCATCTTGGATGCTCGTATTACTTAATAATGCCCTAGAAACAACCGGAAAAGATAATTTATTTGATATTTGGCCTAACCTAGAAGTTTATTTTCATGGTGGTGTAAGTTTTAAACCCTATATAGATCAGTACAAAAAAATTCTTCCAAAATCTAATTTCAAGTACTACGAAATTTATAACGCTTCAGAAGGCTTTTTTGCAATACAAGACCAAAACAATTCAAGTGAATTATTACTTATGCTTGACTATGGTATTTTTTATGAATTTATTCCTATGGATACTTATGGTACCTCTGAACAAAAAGTGATTCCTCTAAGCGATGTTAGATTACATAAAAATTATGCACTTATAATTACCACAAATGCTGGTTTATGGCGCTATAAAATTGGAGACACCATAAGGTTTACATCTATTAGCCCTTATAGAATAAAAGTTTCTGGAAGAACAAAACATCATATTAATGTTTTTGGAGAGGAACTTATTATCGAGAATGCCGAAAATGCCTTAAAAAAGGTTTGTAAAAAAACAAAATCTGAAATTGTAGATTATACAGCGGCACCAATTTTTATGAAAGGTAAAGAAAAAGGAGCTCATGAGTGGGTTATTGAATTTAAAACGCTGCCAAAAGATATTGATTACTTTAATGAACTTTTTGACAATGCGCTTAAAGCTTTGAATTCTGACTATGAAGCCAAACGCTACAATAATATAACACTAAATAAGCCTTTGATACATATTGCAAGAAAAAATCTTTTCTATGATTGGTTAAAGCAAAATAATAAACTTGGTGGCCAACATAAAGTGCCGAGACTTTCTAACACTAGAGATTATATCGACGAACTACTAAGGTTAAATACTTAGTGATTTCTATTCATCGAAGAAATCTGTTTGTTTTAGTTTTTAAACGAAAAATGTAGATCATTAATCTAAAATACTTTTAAAACCTTTGTCCATTAATTTATTAAGTATACTTTTAAAAAATAATTAAGAACATTTACTTTAACATATCGCATAATCATTATTAATTAACATCCATAAAACAAAAAACCACTCTACATTTAGAGTGGTTTTTTTATATTTAAAATTCAATTTCGTTTCTAAGAAACTGCTTTCAACTTTTTAATCGTAGTTTTTGATATTTTACCTTCAGCGTATGATTTATTAACATTTAATATTTTTTGATCACTGCTAGGCAGTTCAAACATAGCATCTGTTAAAATCTCTTCACATAAAGAACGCAGACCTCTGGCTCCAAGTTTATACTCAATGGCTTTATTAACTATATAATCTAAAGCACCATCAGTAATACTGAAATCCACATCATCCATTGAAAACAATTTTTTATATTGTTTAATGATTGCGTTTTTAGGTTCAGTTAAAATAGCGCGAAGTGTTTTAGCGTCTAACGGATCCATATAAGTTAGTACGGGTAATCGTCCAATGATTTCTGGAATTAAACCAAAGTCTTTTAAATCTTTCGGTATAATATATTGTAATAAATTCTCTTTGTCTACGACCTCATCCGATTTCGAAGCACTATAGCCTACGGCCTGCATATTTAATCGTTTTGAAATATGACGTTCAACACCATCAAAAGCACCTCCTGCAATAAATAATATATTCTCTGTATTAACTTCTATGAATTTTTGATCTGGATGCTTACGCCCCCCTTTTGGTGGAACATTTACAACAGTTCCTTCAAGAAGTTTTAACAAAGCTTGCTGTACACCTTCACCAGACACATCCCTAGTAATAGATGGGTTATCACTTTTACGAGCTATTTTATCAATCTCATCAATAAAAACAATACCCTTTTCTGCTTTTTCTAAATTGTAATCCGCAGCTTGTAGTAAACGTGTTAAGATACTTTCAACATCTTCTCCAACATAACCAGCCTCAGTTAATACGGTAGCATCAACAATAGCTAACGGCACATTGAGCATTTTTGCAATGGTTTTAGCAATTAAGGTTTTTCCGGTTCCTGTTTGACCCACCATAATGATATTACTTTTTTGAATATCAATATCATCTTTGGTTACAGGTTGCAACAATCTCTTATAATGGTTATATACAGCAACAGACATGACTTTTTTAGTCATATTTTGACCAATAATGTAACCGTCAAGGAATTCTTTAATTTGTTGTGGCTTACGTAATTTTAACTCTGCAAATAAATCACTACTATCAGTCTGCTTTGATTCTTCAATTACAATACCATGCGCTTGCTCTATACATCTATCACATATATGCGCATCTAATCCTGCTATTAATAAATTTGTTTCAGGTTTTTTACGACCACAAAACGAACATTCCAATTCTTCTTTTGCCATTAATTTTGTTCTAAGGGGATTAAAAAATTTCTATAAATCCCTCAATTTCAATTTATAAAGTTACAATTATTTTTTAACTACGTGCTAAAATCTCGTCAATCATACCATACTCTTTAGCCTTATCCGATTTCATCCAATAGTCTCTATCGCTATCTTCATACACTTTGTCGTAATCTTGACCAGAATGTTTACTAATGATTTTATATAGTTCTTCTTTCAAGATTAAAATTTCTCTAGCCGTAATTTCGATATCACTTGCTTGACCTTGTGCGCCTCCAAGAGGTTGATGAATCATCACTCTTGAGTGTGTTAATCCAGATCGTTTCCCTTTCGTTCCTGCACATAATAACACTGCTCCCATTGATGCCGCCATACCAGTACAAATAGTAGCTACATCTGGTTTTATAAACTGCATCGTATCATAAATTCCCAATCCCGCATATACACTTCCTCCTGGTGAATTAATGTAAATTTGAATGTCTTTTGAAGCATCTGTGCTTTCTAAAAACAATAACTGAGCTTGTATAATATTGGCTACCTGATCGTTAATAGCTGTTCCCATAAAAATAATTCTATCCATCATTAAACGAGAAAACACATCGAATATGGCAATATTCATTTGGCGTTCTTCAATAATGTTAGGTGTTAAACTTGTAGGGTACATACTACTGATTATTTTGTTGTAATACGTACTACTGATTCCTTGATCTTTTATGGCGAATTTTTCAAATTCCTTAGCGTAATCCATTGTTAAATTTTAATATTAAACTTTTAATTGACATCCTAAGTTTTCCTTAGTATAAGAAAATCTTAATTACGAAAAAATAAATACATTTTCCCAATTAAGATTTACCAAAAAAATAAGCGCTTAATTGAAAAAATTGAGCGCTTAAAGATAAGGAATTATTATTTATTAATGTGATACTTATTTTTTAGAATACGCTTCTTTAACAAAATTTTCGTAAGTCACTTCTTTAACCCTCAAATTTGATTTCTCTTTATAAAGATTAAGTAACTTTTGGCTAATTAATTGCTCCGAAATTCGTCTAGCCTCATCTTTATTAGATAATACTCTTGCAGCGATATCTTCTAGCTCTTTATCAGAAGGGTTTAATTGACCAAATTGAGCCATTTGACCTTTAATCATTTCTTTTGCATGACCTTTAATATCTTCGATAGTCACTTGGATATTATTTTCTGTAATCAACTTGCCTTCAATCAATTGATAACGCAAACTTTTTTCTGACTTTTCGTATTCTTCTTTAGCTTGCTCATCGTCTAAAGGTTGTTCGCCTGCCGTTTGTAACCATTTTTGTAAAAATTCTGCTGGTAATTCAAACTTGGTATTATCTACTAAATATTCAGTAACGTCATTCAGTAATTTTTGATCTGCTTGTTGAACAAATTGTTTTTCTGCATCTTCCTTTATTTTATCTTTCAATTCGGTTACTGATTTTACAGTATCTTTTCCAAACAATTTATCAAACAACTCTTGATCTAAGTCGGCAAGCTCTCTTTTATTAATTTCAGTCACCGTAAAAGTTACAGGAATATCTAAACCATGTACTTTATCATGCTCTACCTTTAAGGCATGCATTAAATCATGATCATCATTATAAAGACCTTTAGTTTCAAGAGAAACAACATCACCAACCTTTCCGCCTATAAACTTTTTTGCTGTCGATTTCGATTTAAACTTTTCTAAAGTTAGCGTAATTGTATTTTCAATTTCGTGCTCTTCATTTTTAAATGTACCTGTTATTTCGCTGTCCTTTTCAATAATTTCTTGAGATATTAATTTACCGTATTGCTTTTGTATGTTCTCAATTTGCTCATCAATCATTTTATTATCAGCGACAATATTATATTGAGTGATTGCTTTTTTACTCTTTAACTCAACATCAAATTCTGGAGCTAATCCTAATTCAAATTCAAAAGAAAACCCATCAGTATCCCAGTCAATTGCATCCTGTGTTTTTGGTAATGGTTGACCTAAAACATCTAGTTTTTCTTCTGTTAAATATTTATTTAAAGCATCCTGCAGCAATTTATTAACCTCATCCACCAGAACAGCCTTACCATATTGTTTTTTAACCATTCCCATAGGAACGTGCCCTTTTCTAAAACCAGGTATATTAGCTGTTTTACGATAATCTGTTAAGATTTTTTCCACTTTATCGCTATAATCTTCTTTGGCAATATCAACTTTCACTACAGCGTTTAACGCATCAAGGTTTTCTCTTGTTATATTCATTTTATTTGGTATAAAGCCCAAAACGGGCATTTAACATATAAGGCCTTTAATAACCAGTAATTTATCTATATAAAATTGGGTTGCAAAAATATAATTTTTTTTACAACCCAACAAAGTTTTAACGTCTTGAGTTTAAGCTATTTTTTTTCTTCATTTAAAAATGAATGCAATATAGATTGCAATATAGATAATAGGATACTGAAAAGTATGGCAATCCAAATACTACTAACTGAAAATCCATCAATTAACTTATCTGCCAATAAAATAATTACTGCATTTATAACAAGCAGAAATAAACCTAATGTTAAAATGGTTATCGGTAAAGTAAAAACAATCAAGATTGGCTTTACTATGAGATTTAAAACAGACAATACAACAGCCACAAAAATAGCCGTTAGATAGGAATCTAGTTTAACGCCATAATCTTGTAACAGATATGATATGGCAAAAACTGCAATTGCATTTACTAATAGTTTTATTATGAGTTTCATACTTACAAGTTTTAGTTAAAGATACAAAATAAATCAAGCAACAAATGTTATAAGTGCCTCAAAAAAATCTTCTGGTTTTTCGGTATGTAACCAATGACTAACTTTTTTTTAAAATGATATTTTATCTAATTAAGAAAAGGTTAAGCTTTTTTAAATACAACAATATCTTGATATTCTTTTTTGGATTTATCTATCACATTATCTTTCCAATACCCATCAATTATTCTCACTTTTTGCAAGTTTGCAATTTTTAACATTTCATCTAACTTAGACTTATCAATTGCAATATTCCCTGATTTAACATTCTCATTCATTAACCTAAAACCATCGCCTTCATACGGAAAATTAAAATCCTTTCTACTTGCTATATAGTCTTCATCATTAACATCATATAAAAAGAAAGTTGAAAAACACAAACCTGAATCGTTAATCACTCTTTCTATTTCTTTGAAATAATGCTGAATTTCATCAATTTGCATATGAGTAAAAAGTGAAATAGTAAAAACTTTATCAAAACTGTTATCTACATATGGAAAAACAAAATCTATAGCACTTTTCTTAGAAGTATTATACAAATCATTAAAAAGAGAAACATACTGAAAATTAAAATTAGAAAAGTCTTTTCCTATTCCTTTTTTACACCAATTTATTCCTTCTTCAACTACATCAAACCCAGAATAACTTCCTTTTTTATTTAGGTATTGGGTTAAGGCTATAGCCGTCCTTCCTACACCACAACCAATATCCAAAACAGCATCTGAAGGCTTTAATTTTATTTCCTCCTTTAATAAATCTAACTGAAATTCTCCTTGTTTTATATAATCCTTTGCGTTAGAAGGTGAACCCGTATATATATATCCTCTTGGAGGAACATATTTATTTGTTCTACCAGTAAACTTATCAAACAAATCGATAGGCAAATAGTATAATCTTCGTATAACGAATCTTTGATTCGAATTTAATTTATACCATAAATTTCTTAATTCTTTTGTTTTTTTCATATCACAGTTGGATAACATTAGTAAACTTTTTCCCCGACAAAGAATATTAATCCGAAAAACTTAAAACACGACTAAAAAAATCTTCTGGATTTTCGGCATGCAACCAATGTCCGGCATTTTTTATGGTGACTATTTTCGCTTCTGGAAAATGATTTTTAATAATATTTTCGTCGTCTATCCCAATATACTCAGACCGGTCTCCTTTTAAAAATAAAGTATCTTTTTTAAATTGTGCATAGCTAGGTAATGCCTCACCAACTTCGGCTATTTCATTTTTTAAAACCTCTAAATTGATACGTAACCCCAGTTTTCCTTTTTCAATCCAATATAAATTTTTGAGTAAAAATTGACGGATTCCTAAGTCTTTAATATAGTGACTTAAAGCTTCCTCCGCATCTCCTCTACTTTTTAAGAGATTAAAATCTAAAGCGCTTAAGCCTTCTAAAATAGCATCATGATGTATTGGGTAAAACCTTGGTGAAATATCAGCTACAATTAATTTCGAAACTAATTCTGGATATTTAGATGCAAACAGCATCGCCGTTTTTCCTCCCATAGAATGGCCTAACAAAATAATATTTAAAAGTCCATGTGTCTCACAATAGCGTTTTAAATCTTCGGCTAAAACATCATAATTAAACGTATTATCCCAAAAACTACTTCCGTGATTGCGCTGATCTACCAAATGCACTTCAAATCCAGATTCACTTAGGTTTTTACCATGTGTTTTCCAATTGTCACCCATACCTAAAAACCCATGAAGAATCACAAATACTTGCTTATTTCCTTTACCTAATATGTTTGAATTTAATACCATTATTTTAGTTTATGCAAATACATTTGAATCACATTTTCAACTCCGAGATATATACTTTCTGTAATTAAAGCATGACCAATAGACACCTCTAGAAGATTGGCAATGTTTTCTTTAAAAAATTTAATATTCTCTAAAGACAAATCGTGACCAGCATTAATACCTAAATCTAATGTACTAGCAAGTTCGGCGCATTCTGTATAAGGTTTAATGGCATTTTTGTTTCCTAAGTTATACTCATGTGCAAAGGCCTCTGTATATAATTCAATTCTATCTGCCCCAATTTCTTTAGCACCTTCAATATGCTTTAAAACAGGGTCAACAAAAACCGATGTTCTAATACCGTTCTGTTTGAATTCTTTAATGATATCTATTAAAAAAGCTTTATGCTTTATCGTATCCCAACCAGCATTACTTGTAATAGCATCTTCGGCATCTGGCACCAAGGTAACCTGCGTTGGATTAACATTTAAAACCAATTTCATGAAAGAATCTACTGGATTACCTTCAATATTATACTCTGTATAAACTTCAGGTTTTAAATCGTAAGCATCTTGATAGCGAATATGACGCTCATCAGGCCTTGGGTGAATCGTGACACCTTCAGCACCGAAACGTTGAACATCTTTGGCGAACTGCATAACATTAGGAACATCGCCACCTCGCGAATTCCTTAAGGTTGCAATCTTGTTTATATTTACGCTTAGTTTTGTCATTAGTCACTTTTTAATTCGCAAAAATACAAAGTAGAACAGGCATATGTCCTTTTTTTTTGATTAATTTTGTTTACACTTAAAACATAACAATGGATCTTACATCATATATTTTAAATGATATAAAACCAATAAATATTGACAGCAAAGTTACTGACTTAATGCTTCTTTTTAATCAATTAACCTTTTCTCACATTCCTATAAAAGATGAAAACGGTGTATTTATAGGTTCCTTTTCTGAAACCGATGTGCATTGTTTTGATAGCAATATGCCATTAAGTAATTACAAGTATTCTATTGAACCCTTTTTTGTTAGAGAAGATACGATGTGGTTAGATGTATTAGAAGCATTTGCTAAAAAATCAACCAATGTCATGCCCGTTTTAAGTGCTAAAAATGACTATATCGGATATTACGAACTTAAAGATGTTATTGGGTTGTTTAATGATACCCCCTTCTTTTCTGAAGCTGGTGGCGTATTAGTTGTTGAAAAAGGAACTAGCGATTATTCTTTTAGTGAAATTAGTCAGATTGTAGAATCTAATAACGGAAAGTTACTTGGTGCTTTTGTATCAAAAATGAATACAGACCTTATTCAAGTAACTCTAAAAATTGGAAATACCGGATTAAACGATATTATACAGACATTTAGACGTTATAGTTATAATATTGTATCTGGACATGAAGAAGACAGCTATCTTGAAAGTCTTAAAGATCGCTCTGACTATTTGAATAAATATCTAAATATGTAGGTTATGAAAGTTGCTGTTTTTGGAAGATTTTATAATACTACCACCACGTTTTCTGTAGATACGCTTTTTAAATACCTTAAAAAAAAAGAAATTGATGCGTATATTGAAAGTAATTTCTATGAAATTATTGAAAAGAGTGACCCAAAAAAAATTGATTATCTAGAAACAAAACAATTTGAAACATTAGATGCTTCTTTTGACTTATTAATAAGTATTGGTGGGGATGGAACTATTTTAAGAGCAATCACTTTTGTAACAGATTTAGATATCCCTATAATTGGTATTAATACAGGAAGATTAGGGTTTTTGGCTACTATTCAAGTCAATGATATTGAAATAGCCATTCAAAATATTATTGATGGAAAATATAGAATTTCAGAACGAAGTTTATTAACCATTGAAACTTCAATCAAAAACGAAAGTATTAGTGCCTTAAACTTTGCATTAAACGAAATTGCTGTTAGTAGAAAAAATACAACCTCTATGATTACGGTTGAAACACATTTGAATGGTGAATACCTGACATCTTATTGGAGTGATGGTCTTATTATCTCAACGCCAACCGGTTCAACAGGATATTCATTAAGTTGTGGAGGACCAGTAATAACTCCAGACACTAACAGTTTTGTAATTACACCCATAGCACCGCATAATTTAAGTGCTAGACCTTTAGTAATTACAGATTCAACTGTAATTCAATTAAAAGTAACAGGTAGAGAAGAAAGCCATTTAGTCTCTTTAGATTCAAGAATTGCAACTTTAGAAAACGGAACGCTTATCACCATAAAAAAAGCTCCTTTTAAAATTAAAATGGTCGATCTCTTAAATGAAAGTTTCTTAGCGACCCTTCGTAAAAAGCTTCTTTGGGGGGAAGACAAGCGTAATTAGGCAATATTTTAAAAGAATTTATGTTTTAAAACTAATTCAATTAGGTTCTAATTGTAATCACCTAATCTTATTTGTTATATTTGCAAACTTTTAAATCTTTATGAAATATTTAACAATAATTATATTAAGCATTTTAAGTATTCAATTTAGTTACTCACAAATCAATGAAATAGGCATATTTGTTGGCGGAAGTAATTTTATAGGAGATGTAGGAGCTACTAATTATATTTCACCAAACCAAGTTGCTTTTGGAGGACTTTATAAATGGAACCGAAGCGCAAGACACTCCTACAGGATATCAGCTATTTTTACAGATTTAAAAGGAGAAGATATTGATTCTGATGATCCGAGAAGACTTCAAAGAGATTATAGTTTTATAAACCAAATGATAGAGATTTCTGCTGGCATGGAATTTACATTTCTCGACTTTAATTTACATACAGGAAAAAAAGTATCGACCCCTTATTTATATACTGGTTTAACGGCGGCTAATATTAAAGACTCCTATTTCCTAGGTGGAGAACAAATCGAACAAAATTCATCTAGTTGGGCTTTTGGAATCCCTATGGTTTTAGGCTTTAAAACAAATTTTTTAAGAAGCATTATTTTGGGAATAGAAGTTGGCGCCCGATATACTTTTTCAGATAATATTGATGGAAGCTATCCTGAAGATTCGGCTCTACAATCAAATAGGTTTGGAAACCAAAACAATAAAGACTGGTATACTTTTACAGGTATAACACTAACATATACTTTTGGAGAAAACCCCTGCTATTGTCAATATAATCAATGAGTTTAAAACAACACATAAACGTTAAGAGATTACCAAAACATATAGCAATCATTATGGATGGCAATGGGCGTTGGGCAAAAAAAAGAGCAATGCCGCGAGCTTATGGTCATGAAAACGGCGCTAAAGCAGTAAGACAAGTTGTTGAAGGTTGCGCAGAACTTGGTGCTCAAAATTTAACACTTTATGCGTTCTCTACAGAAAACTGGAAGAGACCAAAATTAGAAGTTCAAACACTTATGAGGCTTTTAATTTCTTCAATAAAGCGAGAAATTAAAACACTTCAAAAAAACAATATAAAACTTTGCGCCATAGGAAATTTAGATACCTTACCATCAAAAGTTCACAAAGAACTTTTTGACGTTATGGAAAAAACAAAGTTAAATAATAGAATGACCTTAACAGTGGCTTTAAGCTATGGTTCTAGAGAAGAATTGATTAGTAGTATTAAAGAAATAAGCATTAAAGTTAAAAATAATATAATTTCGACTGAAAATATTGATGAATCAATTATTAATGAGCATCTTTACACGCGAAATTTACCAGATGTAGATTTACTTATAAGAACAAGTGGAGAACAAAGAATAAGTAATTTTTTACTTTGGCAAATTGCATATGCAGAATTGTATTTTACAGATACACTTTGGCCAGATTTTACAAAAGAGGATTTGTATCATGCTATTATAGAATATCAAAAAAGAGAACGACGATTTGGGAAAACAAGTGAACAGATTAGCTAATTCATTACTATTGAAAACATATTTAAAACACAGCATCATTATTTTATCTTTTATATGTAGTATTAGTATTCAAGCTCAAGAAATTACTTTCAATACAGGTGCAAAATACATTTTAGGAGAGATCTCAGTCTCTGGCAATTCATCCTTTAGCGAACAAACCATAGTTACTTATTCTGGCTTAAGAAAAGGAAAAGAAATGCAAATTCCTGGCGAGGACATTAGTAATGCCATTAAAAAACTTTGGAATTCTAAATTGTTTAGTGATATTGAGATATATGTTACTAAAATAGAAGGCAATGTTGCCAATTTAGAAATAAAATTATCTGATTTACCCGAGCTAAATGAATTGAAAATTAACGGTGTTAAAAAAGGTAAAAAAGAAAGTATTATTAAAGAAAATAAGTTAACTAAAGGTACGAAGGTTACAGAAAATTTGATTACCACGACTAAAAATCACTTAACTACAAAATATAAAAAAGACGGATTTTTAAACGCTAAAATAAATATACGTACTATTGAAGTACAAGATTCTATTGAAAAAGCCAGGGTTGATATGGTTTTAAATGTAGATAAAGGTGAAAAAGTTAAAATTAAAGACATCGTTTTTAATGGCAACAACATTTTAAGTGATAAAAGCCTCAGAAAAGCTATGAAAAGCACGAAAAAGATTAATCGCCTACGCATATTAAAACGCTCAAAATTTATAGACTCTGCATATCAGGCTGATTTAGCCAGTGTTGTTGAAAAATATAAAGAAAATGGATACAGAGATGCACGTATATTATCAGACAGTTTAATTATAAATAATAATAAAACTATCTCTCTTAAAATTGATGTAAACGAAGGTGAAAAATATACCTTTGGAGACATTACCTTTATTGGAAATACGGTGTATTCAAATGATCAATTAAAGAGAATGTTGCGTATTAAAAAAGGGGATACCTATAATGGTGTATTACTTCAAAAACGTATTGCCGATAACACCAAGCCAGATGCGCTAGACATCACCAATTTATATCAAAACAATGGTTATTTATTCTCAACCATAAACCCAGTTGAAGTTGGGGCCGAAAACAATGTTATTGATATGGAAATAAGAATTGTTGAAGGAAAACCAGCCTATTTTAACAATGTTTCTGTCGTTGGAAATGACAAAACAAATGACCATGTTATTTACAGAGAAATACGTACCAGACCAGGACAATTATATAGTAAGGCTAATGTTGTTAGAACAGTACGAGAACTTGGTCAACTAGGATTCTTTGATGCACAGGAAATTTCACCAAACTTTAATAATCCAAATCCAAATGAAGGGACTATTGACATGGAGTATGCCGTAAAAGAAACAGGGTCAAGTCAAATAGAATTACAGGGTGGCTATGGCGGTGGTGGTTTTATTGGTACACTTGGGTTGTCTTTTAACAATTTTTCAATAAAAGATATCTTTAAAAAAGATGCCTATAAGCCTATACCAATGGGTGATGGCCAAAAACTGGCATTACGTTTACAAGCCAGTCGTTTTTATCAAACCTATAGCTTTTCATTTTCTGAACCTTGGTTAGGAGGGAAAAAACCAGTGCAGTTCTCAACGTCTTTATCCCATACAAAGCAATTTTTATATGATTTTACAACTGGTAGAGCAGATAAGAGTAAAAGTTTCAATATAACGGGAATAACCTTTGGATTAGCAAAACGCTTGTCGGTACCAGATGATTATTTTGTTTTATCACAAGCCATAAGTTTCCAACGTTATGATTTAAATAATTATAATACAGGCTTATTCACTTTTGGTGATGGTTATGCAAACAACCTTTCTTACACCATTGGACTAAATAGAAATGACACGAGAGTAGATCCTATATACCCAACGGGTGGTTCAAATTTTAATGTTACTGCAAATCTCACAATACCATATTCATTATTTGATGGTGTTGACTATGCAAGCTTAAAAGATGAACGTAACGATTTAGTTGTTGTAAGAGACGATGCTTCCCAAAATACAGTGGACAGAACGAATGCATCTGAAAGAATTGGTGAAATAGACCAAGAACGTTACAAATGGTTAGAATTTTACAAAATAAACTTTAAAGCAGATTGGTTTACAGAACTTGCAAAAGATTTGGTTTTACGACCTAGTGTAGAGTTTGGGTTTTTAGGAGCTTATAATAATGATAGAGGTGTTATTCCTTTTGAACGTTTCTTTTTAGGTGGTGATGGTTTAGGAACCTATAGTCTAGATGGAAGAGAAACGATTGCTTTACGTGGCTATCCAAACCAATCTATTCAACCAATTGATGCTGACACCGGTCAAACCACCAATGATGGTGCAACTATTTATAACAAGTTCTCTTTAGAACTTAGATATCCAATAACACTAAAAGCTTCAGCTAAAATATATGCCCTTGGGTTCTTAGAAGGTGGTGCAGCTTATAATAATTTTAAAGATTTTAATCCTTTTAATCTTTACCGTTCTGCAGGTTTAGGTATTCGTATTTTTATGCCAGCATTTGGTTTATTAGGTATTGATTTTGGTCACGGATTTGATCCTCTATTAGGAGAAACTGGAAGTCATGGATGGGAAACTCACTTCATAATTGGACAGCAATTTTAATTTTGGCACGATATTTTCTAATAACACTTTGATGATTTGAAAGAAGAATTGAAATTTTTAAGATTAAAATTCGTTAATTTTGAAAGATCAATTCAAAAAATGGCAGATTTCAATAATATTCATCTGGCGTTTTTAGAATTTATAACTAAAAATTATAAAAACACACATATGAAAACTAACGTTCTTTTTTTACTGACATTTGTGTTTATAACATGCTTTTCTGCCAATGCTCAAAGAGGTGTAAGAATTGCATACATAGATACAGAATATATCTTAGAAAAGGTTCCCGAATATCAAGATGCCACGTTGCAATTAGATCAAAAAGTCCAAAAATGGAAAAGTGAAATTGAGGAAAGATTGGCTCAGATTGAACAAAAGAGAAAGAATTTAAGCAATGAGAAAGCGCTTTTAACAAAAGAACTTATTGAAGAACGCGAAGAGGACATAAATTATGAAGAAAAAGAAATTTTAGATTATCAGCAAAAAAGGTTTGGTCCCAATGGTGATTTGATGATTCAGAAAAAGCAGTTAATGCAGCCTATTCAAGATCAAATCTTTTCAGCGGTTCAAGACTTGGCTTCGCAAAAAAAATATGATTTTATTTTTGATAAATCATCAGATGCAACCATGTTGTATTCAGCTAAGCAATATAATTTAAGTGAGCTAATATTAAGAAGTATTACAAGATCGTCAAAACGTGAACAAGCGCAATCAAAAGCTGAAAGAAAAGCAGCTCAAGATGAGGAATTGATACCAGAGATTAATGAAGAACTTGAAGCTCGAGAACAGGCATTAGAAGAAAAGAAAGATGAAAGAGAGAGTGCTGTTGAAAAAAGAAGGCAAGAAATATTAGCCGCTCGTGAAGCTAGAAAATTAGAAGCAGAAGCCAGGCGTCAAAAAATATTAGAAGATAGAGAAAAAGCAAAACAAGCAAAATTAGACGCCAGAAATGGCAAGGCTAAAACTGAAGAATTAGAAACTGAAAAAGATTCAACAGCAACTTCAGAAAAAATAATAGAAAAAACAACAGAAACTAAAACAAGAGAAGAACTCATAGAGGAAAACAGACAAAGAAAATTAGCTGAAAGAGAAGCTAGAAAAAAAGAATTAGAAGACAGAAAAAAGAAAATTCTAGAAGAAAGACAAAAAGAAAAAGATAGTATAAACAATAACAATTAATAAATCATAACAGTTAACACTTTTTAAAAAATGAAACAATTAAAAACACTTTTATTAGCAACAGCACTATGCATAGGTACTGTAAGTTTTACAAATGCTCAAAGTAAAGTTGCACATATAAATACGCAGGAATTAATCACAGCTATGCCAGAATATAAAGCGGCACAGACACAGATTGAGACACTTACTAAGTCTTACCAAGCAGAAATTCAAAATATGGCTACCGAATTTCAAAACAAAGTAAAACAATACGAAGCTGAAGCACCTACTAAAACAGATGAAGAAAATGCAAAAAGAGGTCAAGAAATTCAAGGAATGCAAGAGAATATAAGACAATATCAAGGTCAAGCTCAACAAGATATGCAAACCAAAGAAGTCGATCTTTTAAAGCCTATTACCGAGAAAGCTAAAACAGCAATTTTAAAAGTTTCAAGAGCTCAAGGTTTTGATTATGTTTTAGATGCTTCTCAGGGGATTGTAATCTTAACTGATGGTAAAAACCTTCTTGATGACGTTAAAAAAGAATTAGGTATCTAAAATTTTACCTGATTTAATTGATATAAAGCTGTCTATTACAAGACAGCTTTTTTTTATTTTTGTACATTATGAATACAAAACCTATTGGAATTTTTGATTCTGGTGTTGGCGGCACTTCCATTTGGAAAGAAATCCATAGTCTTTTGCCTTATGAAAACACCATCTACCTATCTGATAGTGCTAATGCACCTTATGGGTCAAAAGCAAAAGAAATTATTACTAATTTAAGCATTAAAAATACTGAATATTTAATTCATAAAGAATGTAAACTTATTGTTGTAGCTTGTAACACAGCTACAACTAACGCTATTAGCTTACTTAGAAAAAACTATGATATTCCGTTTATAGGTATTGAACCAGCAATAAAACCTGCGGCACTACAATCTAAAACCAAAGCAGTGGGCATTCTAGCGACCAAAGGAACACTTACAAGCGATTTA
The DNA here is from genome assembly GCF_057126245.1 of Yeosuana sp. Lineage (NCBI taxonomy): Bacteria > Pseudomonadati > Bacteroidota > Flavobacteriia > Flavobacteriales > Flavobacteriaceae > Yeosuana > Yeosuana sp. Next base: position 169,486 of record NZ_DBNGMQ010000054.1, read on the forward strand.
TTCCACACAACTACCGGTTTATATGCCCATGGATTAAATGTTGTTGAGCAAGTAGGAGAAGGCTTAGTTGAATTAATTGAGATGGGTAAAGTAAATTCTCATGAAACAAGAGCCCTTTTAAAAACCTATTTAAAACCTATGCTTGAAGCAGATATAGATTATTTAGTGTTAGGGTGTACTCATTATCCTTACCTCATGCCGCTTCTACTGGATTTATTACCAAAACATATTAAAATAATTGATTCTGGCGAAGCTGTAGCTAGACAAACAAAGACTGTATTAGAAACATATAATATAATAAACCCACAACGCGTGCGTTCAAAAAATCAATTTTTCACCAATGGCAATCCTGATATTTTAAAATCAATTTTAAATGATGATTGTGAAGTTACATTTTTAGAATTTTAATTTTCTAATCGAAATATAATTAATTCGGATCAAGCTCAAGCAAAATAAATTGATTCAATTGCTTTTCAAGCTTATTAAAATTATTATCTGAAATCAATATTAAAGATTTATTGCCATTTGGTAACAAAGGCCCAAATGTAATCCCTTCAATATTATCAATACTATGATTTGTTAGCTGGTCTCTTAAATCTTCAAAATTTAGCAACAATTCTTTTCTGGCCGCTACAAAATCAGCGTTTTTTAAACTGTCTATATTTAACGTATTTGTTGTTTTTGAAGCATCCACCATAAATAATTTAATTGTATTACCTTGACTCCCTAATCCACTGGAATAACTTCGCTCAATGACTAAAAACGTATTCTTATCATATTGAATTAAATCAGTAAGTCCGTTTACGGAAAAGTTCCCAACAGCTTTTTTGGCTACAGCATCTAAAAAATATGCAAATTGCTTTTCCGGACGTTTTGTTTTTGAATTTATATACGTAATTCTAACAGGAGATTTTGTTGGTGAAAATTGTGGTTCAGAACCATCTGCCTCTAGTGGTAATTCCATAGCTAACCAATAGCCATTTTTGTTAAATGAAATACACAAGCCCTCTAAAGTTCCATTATGCCTTGGCTTTTGAATACTTCCTGGTGTAAAAGCATCAGGAATTTGAAATATATTTTGAATGCTACCAGTTGAATCAACACTAAAAAACAAAGGGTCTTTTTGTAATTTTATATGTCCTTCGCTTGTTAGTACTATTTGATTTTTATGAGTATCATACCTAATAGCCTCTAAATCTAAAAATTTAGAATTAGCATTAATTAAAACAACACTGTCTATATTTATGCTGGAAATTTTATCGTTCGTCACATCAATAGTTCCGCAATAAAATCTTGGATCATTAGAATCGTCACAGACCAGATAATACGTTCCGTTATAAAAATCAATACCCGACAAACCTCCAACTAACATGTTGTTTACAAACACATTGTCAGGGAGAATATATTCGCTTAAAAATTTGACCTTTACATTTTTGTGAGGTTTAAAATCATACCCTTTGCAACCAGAAAAGACGATACAAATAAGAATAAAATAAATTCTCAAAAAGAAATTAATCATACCAACTGGCATATTTTACATAGTTATTAGCGATACGATTTATTTCTCCAGAAATTAATTCTTCACTAATATCTTTAACTTTTTTAGCAGGAATTCCCGCATAAATACTACCAGATTCTACTCGGGTGTTTTTGGTAAGAACTGCTCCCGCAGCAATAATACTATTACTTTCTATCACACAATCATCCATAACGATACTACCCATTCCGATAAGAACATTGTCATGAATAGTGCAACCGTGTACCATCGCATTATGACCTATAGATACATTATTACCAATATTTGTTGGTGACACTTTGTAAGTTGCATGGATAATAGCTCCATCTTGAACATTCACTTTGTTACCCATTTTTATATAATGGACATCACCCCTAATAACGGCATTAAACCATATACTACATTGGCTTCCCATAACCACTTCGCCTACTATAGTAGCATTTTCTGCTATATAACAATCTTCTGGGATTTGAGGTGCAATTCCTTTTATAGATTTTATAACTGGCATAATATTAATTTACCGCAGGACACTTACAATCGTACTTCTCCTTTTTACAATTAAAATTATACCCTAATGTTAATTGATGAAAACCTCCATTAGTAAAAACTAGTGAGTTCATCTGGTATGTGTAGGTATACGCAAACATAAACTGATTATAATTAACACCTACTAATGGCGTAATTTGTCTTAGTTTCTGACTACTTATACCAGAGCCATCTAAGTATTGAGCACCATCAAAACTATTTCTATAAGAAATACCAGCCCAAAGACTTCCAAAATCCATATCCTTATAGACTTTTGCATTTAAGTCAATTGAAGCCTCTTGAGTTCCATCCTTATATTGAAACATCACCGATGGCTCATAACTCCATTCGCTTCCTAGTTTTCCAAAAACACCTCCAAGCGAAAACAAATAACGTCTTAAGTTGCTCGTAATTTCTATATCATTATTAACACCGGAATTTTTTAGTAAATTCTTAACGGTCCCATGTACATAATAATCTAAAAAATGATAAGAAAATCCCAGATCGATATTAAAATTTGTTTCACTTTGAACAATACCTTCAATAATATTATCGGGGCCATCAAATAAAAACGTTGTTTCATCAAGTTTATATTGTATAAAACCAGCACTCAAACCAAAAGAAAGCATATTTAAATCAACTGGGCTTCTTGAGAACATTAAATGATGTGCATAGGTCACATAGGCTCCTGTTTGGGAATGGTATCCATTTTTATCAGTATAAAGAATACCACCATAAGCAGATTGCGATTCTCCTATTCTACCATTAAGGCTCATCGTTAACAGTTTTGGAGCATCTTCATGTCCAAACCATTGTTGACGAGCAGTAAGCCTAACTTTAGAACAGTTAGCAACGCCAGCCATTGAAGGATGAATTAAGTAATAATTATCTGTTAAATAATCTGTATATATAGGAAGGCCTTCTTGTGATTTTACAATCTGAAAACATAAAAAAACAACTATTAAAAAAAAGATATTCTTAAATTTCATTTATTTTTATTTCAAGGTGGTTATATCAATAATAAAACGCCTTGATTATTAGAAAATTATACATAAAAAAGATAAAGACTTGCTTTATCTAATAAAAATAGGAATCAATAACTAAACCCAAATATATGTATAAGTAAAGTTTTCTTTTACTATTTTTGGAAAAAATTAGTTGAAATGAATACTTTCAAGGTTTCCGTGCAAGAAACATCAAATAATACGATTATAAAATTCGAAATAAATCAAATTATAACCAAAAATCAAAGTTTTGAATTTAATAATATTGACGAGGCAAAAGCGTCCCCATTAGCGCAACAATTATTCTATTTACCCTTTGTTAAAAAGGTATATATCTCATGGAATTTTATTGCTCTTGAGCGTTATAGCATTGTGGAATGGAGCGATGTTCAAGATGAAGTTTCCGAGCAAATAGAATCATATCTGAATGATGGTGGAATTGTTATAGAATCCTCTGAAACTACTAAAAAAACACCCGTAACGGTTTATGCAGAAAGCACACCTAATCCGGCAGTAATTAAGTTTGTTGCCAACAAAAAATTAGTGACGTCATTATTTGAGTTTACATCTATTGACGAAGCAAAAGCATCTCCCATGGCAACTGAGTTATTTCATTTCCCTTTTGTTAAAAGTGTTTTTATTGATGAAAATTATGTGTCGGTTACCAAATACGATGTAGCCGAATGGCAAGACATTACCATGGAACTTCGTGAATTTATTAGAAGCTATATTGAAAACGGAAAAGATATTATTCTAGCCAACACAACTCAAACAAAAGAAAAGACCTCAATACAAACAGATAACAATCTTGATTCTTTAGATGATACATCTAAGGATATTATCAATATCTTGGACGAATTTGTAAAACCTGCTGTTGCCAGTGATGGCGGAAACATTCAGTTTATTTCTTATGAGCCAGAAAGCAAAAAGGTAAACGTTATGCTTCAAGGCGCATGCAGTGGCTGCCCATCATCAACATATACCTTAAAGAGTGGTATAGAAAATATGCTTAAAGAAATGCTTCCTGGAAAAGTGGAGATGGTTGAAGCCATTAATGGTTAACAATAATTTATTTTGTATGTTAAGATTAAAGTCTAACTAAATTGATAAAAATAAAATTATGGCAGTATTAGAAGTAATTGAAGTTCTATCAAACTCTGACAAAAGTTGGGAGGATGCAACGAAAAAGCAGTAAAACATGCATCAAAAAGTGTAAAAAACATACGTTCTGTATATGTTCAAGACCAGAGTGCAAAAGTAAAAGGTGATGAATTTACCGAGTTTAGAGTAAACGTTAAAATAACTTTTGAAGTAGAATAGTTTATCATTAAATTAAAATTTTTAGTGTTCTTTTCGAACACTTTTTTTATATATAAATTTCATTAACTTTGAGATTATGAAGTACTTCTCACTAATAATTATGATTATTCTAATAAGCTGTAATGGCCAGAATTCAAAAACTATGGAACACCAATACACCAATAATCTTATTAATGAAACAAGTCCTTACTTATTACAACATGCACATAATCCTGTAAATTGGTTTGCATGGAATCCCGAAACTTTAAATCTTGCCAAATCACAAAACAAATTATTGTTAATTAGCGTTGGCTACGCCGCTTGCCATTGGTGTCATGTTATGGAACACGAAAGTTTTGAGGATACATTAGTAGCTCAAGTAATGAATAATCATTTTATTAATATTAAAGTCGACAGAGAAGAACGTCCTGATATTGATCAAGTCTATATGAATGCTGTTCAACTTATGACAGGCCAAGGTGGTTGGCCCATGAATGTAATTGCATTACCAGATGGAAGACCTGTTTGGGGCGGCACCTATTTTAAGAAAGAACAATGGCTAAGCGCCTTAAATCAAATTTCGAAATTATATATTGAAAAACCTGAAAAACTTTATGAGTATGCCGATAAGTTAGAAGAAGGAATTAACTCAATAGACATGGTTAGTCTCAACACAGATGAACCTATTTTTAAAACTGAGTTCATAGAAGAATCTATAAAAAAATGGTCTCAGCAATTTGATTTTAAGGATGGTGGTATGAACCGAGCACCAAAATTTATGATGCCAAATAACTATCATTTTTTATTAAGATATGCTCATCAAAATAACGATGAATTATTACAAAATTTTGTAGATCTTACGCTAAAAAAAATGGCTTATGGTGGTGTGTTTGATCAAATTGGTGGGGGTTTTTCAAGATATTCAGTAGATACTAAATGGCATGTTCCTCATTTTGAAAAAATGCTTTATGATAATGGCCAACTGGTCAGTTTATATTCAGATGCTTACCTAATAACAAAAAACGATTTATATAAGGATGTTGTGGTCCAAACATTAGAATATATAAAACGTGATATGACTAACGAAGACGGAGCCTTTTACTCTTCACTTGACGCCGATAGCCTTAATGATAAAGATTCACTTGAAGAAGGTGCTTTTTACATTTGGAAAAAAGAACAACTTAAAGTCCTTTTAAAAGACGATTATTCACTTTTTTCAGACTATTATAATATTAACGATTACGGACATTGGGAACATAATAATTACGTACTTATAAGAAAAGATGATGACGACGAAATTATTAAAAAGCATGAGTTAACCAAAGCCCAATTAACCGATAAAGTAAGTAAGTGGAGTAGCATACTTTTAAAGGAAAGGAATAAAAGAAAAACGCCAAGACTTGACGATAAAACCCTAACCTCTTGGAATGCCCTTATGCTAAAAGGATACGTTGATGCTTATAGTGTATTTGGGGATAATGAATATTTAGAAGTTGCCGAAAAAAATGCAACGTTTATACTAAATAAGCAATTACGGGAAGATGGTGGCCTAAACCATAACTATAAAAATGGAAAAAGTAATATTAATGGATATCTGGAAGATTACGCAACCACTATTGATGCCTTTATTTCACTCTATGAAATCACATTGAATGATACATGGCTTTTAACTGCTAGAAATTTAGCAAACTACACCTTTGACCATTTTTTTGATGAAAAAAGTAACATGTTTTTCTTCACCTCTAACGAAGATGATAACTTAGTATCAAGAAACATTGAATACCGTGATAATGTGATTCCTGCAAGTAATTCTATTATGGCAAAAAATTTATTCAAACTATCTCATTATTTTGACAATAATCATTTTAGCAAAACAGCCATAACCATGCTAAACAATGTAAAGCCAGAAATGCAGGAATATCCCTCTGGATATACCAACTGGTTTGATTTAATGCTAAATTATACCAAACCGTTTTACGAAGTGGCTATTGTTGGTAAAGATGCTAGGCAAAATATATCCGAATTAAATAAAACATATATTCCCAATAAGTTGATTGCTGGAAGTAGATCAGAAAACAGTTTGCCTTTACTGGAAAACAGATATGTCCAGAATGAAACCTTTATTTATGTTTGTGTAAATAAAGCTTGTAAATTACCTGTAAATGATGTAAAACAAGCCATTAAACTTTTAAAAGAATGAGTTTTTTAACAACTTTTTTAATTGCCTTGGTAGCGTTTGAACACATATATTTCATGATCTTAGAAATGTTTTTATGGACCAAGCCCGAAGGCATAAAAACCTTCGGATTAAAATCGAAAGAATTTGCAGAAGACACTAAGGTTTTGGCTGCTAATCAAGGATTGTACAATGGATTTTTAGCGGTAGGATTACTCTATTCTGTACTTATAAAAGAAAATAACATCTCTATATTCTTTTTAATTTGTGTTGTAGTTGCTGGTATTTATGGAGCTTATTCAACAAAAAAAATACGCTTGTTTTATATACAAGCACTTCCTGCCATTTTAGCCTTAATCTGCTCTGTTTTATAGAAAAATAAATTTATTGGAAGGATTAATTTTTAATACTTTAATAAGTCTTATATAGTTTTTACCTTTGTTTCTCATTAAAAAACAAAAATTATGAATTTAGACAAATGGGCGGATACAGGCTATCAATTAATTATGGCATATGGGCCAAAACTCATAGCAGCTATTGCTATTTGGATTATTGGATCTTGGACAATTAAAATAATCATTAAAGGTTTAAGGAAAGCTATGGAAAAAAGAGACTACGATATTAGTCTTAAAAAGTTTTTAATGAGCTTGCTTAGTTGGTCTTTAAAAATAGTTTTAATCGTAGTTGTTTTAGGAACTGTTGGTATAGAAACCACCTCATTTGCAGCCATATTGGCCGCTGCTGGTCTAGCCATAGGTTTAGCGCTTCAAGGATCTTTAGGAAATTTTGCTGGTGGCGTTTTAATTATGATATTCAAGCCGATTAAAATTGGGGACTATATTGAAGCCCAAGGCGAAAGCGGAACGGTAAAAGAAATTGGAGTTTTTACAACTAAACTGACCACTCCTGATAATAAAGAAATTATTATTCCGAATGGTTCTCTTTCAAATGGCAACATTACAAATTACAGTGTAGAAGATACACGACGTGTCGATTTTACATTTGGAGTTGGTTATGATTCTGATATTAAGAAAACAAAAGAGGTTATCTTAAGCGTTATTAATTCACATCCATTAATTTTGAAGGATCCTGCAGCTGCGGTAAATGTATCGGAATTAGCTGATAGTTCTATCAACTTTTTTACACGTGTCTGGGTTAAAAAAGAAGACTACTGGGGGGTGAAATTTGATATTACCGAACAAACTAAAGAAGCTCTTGATGCTGCTGGTATAGAAATACCTTATCCACATCAAGTAGAAATACGAAAACAAGCTTAAGATTTAGGCTTTAAGGCCACAAAATCTTTTAAATAATACGGTTCAAAATAAGCGACATCTTCAAAGTCGCTTATTTTGTATTTATGATATGCCAATCCACTCATTTCATTGGCTGAAGGCAATTTATCTTCAATAAATATGGCATTTGGATGATTGATTAAAACTTGTGTTTTTTCAACGCCATTTCCTATAAAATAAACTTTGCCGTTTTCTAAATAAGAATTATAAGATAATTCATTTAAAACTTCGGATTGTATCTCTCTAGTAAGATTATAATTGGAGTCAAAAATAGCCGAATACACTTCCATTCTTCTGGCATCTAACATTGGAATAATAACGCCTTCGTCACAAATAACCTGATGCGCTAAAACATTTAATGTAGATAACGAAATTAATGGCTTATCTAAAGCAAAACAAAGTCCTTTTGCTGCTGAAACACCAATACGCAAACCTGTATACGATCCAGGGCCTTTGCTTACAGCTATTGCATCTAAATCAATTGATTCTATATTAGCCTGTTTTAAAACATCATCTATATAGACATGAAGCCGTTCTGCATGCGAGTAATTTTTATCGTAGTCTTCTTTTAAAACTAAGGTTTTCCCTTCTCTTGAAAGTGACACCGAACAATTAGTTGTAGACGTTTCTATACTAAGTATGATACTCAAAATAAATACTATTAGTCATTATTTTAATTCGTCTTCTTTAGGGTTCTCTTTTATTTGAACCTTATCTCCGTTTTTAAGTGTTTTAGTCACCACATTATAAGGTCCTACAATCACTTCTTCCCCTTCTTCTAAACCCGTTACAATTTCAATATTAGAATCGTCTTGAATACCAGTTTTTACAACACGAAGCTCTGCGGTATCTCCATTTTTGATAAACACACATTCAAATTTCTCATCATTTTTTTCAAGAGACTTATTTGTTGACTTTTGCTTTGATGATGTCGTGTCTGTTTTAATAGCAATCGCACTAATAGGCACATTTATTGCGTTATTCCGTTTATCTGTAACAATATCTACCGTAGCGGTCATTCCTGGTCTGAAAGGGGAAAAATACTCAGGTTTGCCTTCCACTAAATCTTTATAAGAATCTTCAATAATTCTAACCTTTACTTTAAAATTTGTTACTTGATCTGCTGATAAAATACCATCAGCAGAATTAGAAATTTCAGTTACTACACCTTTAAATTCTTTTTTTAAATATGCATCAACTTCAACAATGGTAGAATCACTTATATTAACCTTAACAATATCATTTTCATTAACATCAACCTCAACTTCCATATTCGTTAAATCGGCTACGCGCATAATTTCTGTTCCTGCCATTTGCTGCGTACCTACTACACGCTCCCCTAACTCAACATCTAATTTTGAAATAGTTCCATCCATTGGTGCATAAATAGTAGTTCTATTCAAATTATCAATGGCTTCATTAACTGTTGCACTGGCGCTTCTAACGCCATAATAGGCCGATTCTCTATTAGCTTGAGCAATTTCATATGAAGAGATGGCTTTATCCCAATCTGCTTTCGAAATAATACCTTTTTCAAATAGTTGTTTATTTCTCTCGTAGCTCGCTTTAGCCTCTTTTAAAGAAGCTTCAGTCTGACTCAAATTTGCTTTTACGTTTTGCAAAGAAGCCTGAGCACGATTTAAACTAGATTGATAAATATCTGGGTTGATACGCACTAATAAATCACCTTTTTTTACTTGCTGTCCTTCAATAATAGGAAGTTCTATTATTTCTCCTGAAACCTCACTAGAGATCTTGACTTCTACTTCTGGCTGTATTTTACCAGTAGCAGATACTGTTTCAACAATATCTAATTTTTCAATTTTCTTTGTTTCAATTTCTTTAAAATTACCACTTTTACCAAACCATCCAGCCTTCTTTCCTCCAATTAAAACAACTAATAGAATAAGGGTAATTGATACTGTAATAATAAGTGATTTTTTATTCATTTCAATTAATTTAATTCAGTAATTGGAATTCCAAAATAGAATTCTAATACTTTCAGTTTAAATATATAATCATATTTAGCACGAATCACATCACTTTGAGCTGCCTCATACCTATTTTGTGATTGTCCGTAATCAAAAGCATTTAATAGCCCAACATTATATCGTTCTTTAGAATAGTTATAGGCTTCTTGTCTAGCATTTAATGTTTTTACTGCTGCCTCATAGGTTTTTAATGCTCCATTTGCATCATTATGTGCTTGATATACTTTCGTTTCTAAATCTAAATTAGCTTGCTCTAATTGAATTTTAGCACGTTCTAGATTTACCTTATTTCTATTAACTTCATTCCGTGCAGCAAAACCATTAAAAATTGGAATATTTAAACTCAAAGAAAAATTATGATTTTTATTATCTGTCATTTGAGTTTCAAAATCTGGTGTATCAAACAAACCAGATTTAAAATAGTTTGAACTAAAACTATATCTACCAGTTAAGGTAGGCTGCAAACCACCTTTAGCTATTTTTAAATTAGTTTCGGCAATTTTAGTATTTGCCTCGGCTATTTTAACATCATATCTTGTTTCCTTTGCCTTTTCAATGATAACACTTGGAGATTCATTTAATATTTGTGTCATTGGCACGTCATAATCTAAATCTACAATATCAAAATTCTCATAATCTTCAATTAGTAAAGTTTGTGCTAATTGAATTTTAGATATTAAGAGCGTATTTTCTGCAGCAACTATTTGTTGTTCTTGAGTTGCCACGGTTGCCTGAATTTCAAGTATATCGCCCTTAGGTAATGAACCTGCATCAACTAATTCTTGTGTACGCTCAAGTTCTTGATTAGAAATCTCAAGTTGTGATTTTAAAACTTTAAGTTGTTCTTTATTAAATAATATTTGTAGAAATGAATTGGCAACAAACAAAGAAATATCATCCTTCATACTATCTAATTGATATTGCGATGCGAGTATTTGCAAATTAGATCTGTGTAACTGACGAAGATTACGTTGTCCTCTATATATATCAATACCTGAACTTATGCCTCCTGAAAGGTTTCTTGTTGTAGAATTAACGGCATCAAAAGTCACAGGATCCTGACCTAAACCAATACTCCATGAATGTGAAGCTGACGCATTAAAAGATGGTAGAAAATTACCTATTGCATCTTTTTTGTTTATTTCTGATGTTTTTAAATCTAATTCACTTTGTTTGACAGAAATATTATTTTCTAAGGCATAATCTACACAAGCTCTTAAAGTCCACTTTTGGTCTTGAGCCCGTAATGTAATGGTTAATAAAACTAATATTATAAAGATTACTTTTTTCATCTGTTTATATTCAATGTTCTTTAAATGTCATATGGAATTCACTGAGGCTCATTTCATATTTAAAATATTGGTCTACGAAACTGTTAAAGTGTTACAAATAATTTAATTATTTTTCGCATAACTTGGAACACCTTGAACTTGATTCCAAACTTTTATTTTATCAGATTTAGTAATACCACTTTTAATTTCTACAAAGATACCATCACTTATTCCTAATTCGAGCTCTTTTCGCTCAAATTTTTGATCCCCTATTTCAACTTCAACAAATGGTTTTTTAGTCTCTCGATCATATTGAATAAGGGCTTCTCTAACAGCTAAAACTTTTTCTGCTTTATCAAGTATAATCGAAGCATTTGCACTTAATCCTGCTCTAATAAAGGTCGAGTCTATTGATTTAATACTACCCTTTATTTCAAACTGAATAGCACCATTTTCGGTTATACCTTTTGGAGCAATATAATCTAAAATAGCATCAAATTTCTGATTTTCTATAGCACCAACTGTAATTTCTAGTGGTAATCCTTCTTTTATTTTACCAACCTCACTCTCATCAACTTTTCCCTCAAAAATCATTTTTTTAACATCGGCCAAAGAGGCAATTGAAGTCCCTTCATTAAAATTATTGGCTTCAATAACTTGGTTTCCTTCTTTTACAGGTACGTCTAAGATCATACCAGAGATGGTAGCTCTTACTAATGTTTGTGCTATATTACCTAAACCACTGGTAGTACCCGTTTTAATGATATCATAATTCTGTCTTGCAGACATTAAATTTATTTTAGCCTGCTCTACGCTTTGCTTGGCTTGTAGATAGGTATTATTAATAGCTTCAAAATCATTCGCAGAAATAACACCTTTTTCAAACAATGCTTTTTGACGATCGTAATTAGCTTGTTGTGTTTGTAAATTAATTTTTGCTGTTTCTAAAGCTGTTTGAGTTGTAGCAATACTGTTTTTCGAACTGGTTAAGGATGATACATTAGGAATAACTCTAATTTTAGCAATTAAATCTCCAGATTTAATATACTCACCGGCTTCAATATATACTTCTTCAATTACCCCCGAAATATTGGATTTAATTAAGACCTCTTCCTTTGGAACAATATTACCTGTTGCCATAGTTTTTACAACAATTGTTTGTTCTGTAGGTGATTCACTTACATAGGTTACCGGATCTTCCTGATTCTTTTGCCATAAATAAATTAATGCCGTAGCAAAACATGCTACAATTACAAGTAATAGGATTACTGTTTTAGTTCTTTTCATTTCTTGGATGATTATTGTTTATTCTATTCTTAATGCGTCAACTGGTTTCATTTTAGTAGCACTATTGGCAGGTATTAAACCAGCTAAAATGCCTGAAACAACTAATATAATTAGTGCCGTAAAAACTACGGTCATACTTACACTTGGGTTTGAAAAATTATCTACAGGTCCGCTTAAATCCAATAGATAATTCATTAGCCATATAACTCCGGCTGCAAAGGAAATACCTACCATTCCTGACATAATAGTTAATATAAGACTCTCCTGAAGTATCTGAACTTTTACTACCCACGGTGTTGCTCCCAACGCTCTTCTAATACCAATTTCTTTTGTTCGTTCTTTAACAACAATGAGCATGATATTACTGATGCCTATAATTCCGGACATTAAAATTAATGCTCCAACAAAATAACCAACAAAAGTCAAGATGCTGAAAAGACCATTAACTTTGGCATAATCTTCTGATAGATCGCGGTAGCCAAATGCTGCATCATCATTAGGGTGCACTACGTGTCTTGTTTTTAAAACGCTCAAAATTCGAGATTTTAAACTGGTAATACTAACATCATCAAATGCGGTTACTCCCATCCAACCTACTCTATCTCCACGATTAAATACTTGTCCAAAAGTTGTAAAAGGTGCAATAATGGTATTTACTTCCTCCTGTTGGTCTCCGCGACTCTTACTGTACTTAAACACTCCAATTACCATAAAATTGACTCCATTGATTTTCAGGTATGACCCTATTTGATCTTCGTTCTTGTCATAAAGTGATTTTACAACGCCCGTCCCAATAACACAAACTTTGCGTTTTTCATTTAAATCTGATTGACTAATAAATCTACCCTGAAGAATATCCATAGGATTTTGAAGTATATAATCAGGTACGTGAGCTTCTACTTGAAATGCACCTGTCTCACTTCCTCTGGTTACGTTATTAGCACCCATATAGCCTCCAAGTCTGTTTTGCGGAGAGATATATTCAATTTCTGGGATTTGTTGCTTTATCGCCTTAACATCTTCTAAATCTAGATTGAACCTTCTCCTTTTGGGTAAGCCTTTATATGGCATGGTAGTTCCTCTAACATAAATGAAAGAGGAGTTTGCAGCAAAATTACCAAAACTTGATACGACTCCTTTTTGGAGTCCGTTAGTAAGCGCTAATAATAAAACCAAAATCGTAATTCCCCAAAAGACTCCAAATGCCGTTAACAATGTTCTAAATTTATTTGCATTTAAAGCTTCTAAAATTTCGTTCCACCTCTCCTTGTTAAACATATTATTCGTCTCTTAATGCTATTATAGGTCTAATTTTCGCAGCTCTGTATGCTGGGAAAAAACCAGCAAATGCTCCTGCAAGCACTAAAATAAATACCGTGGTTAAGGCCGTATTAAAATCCACTTGCGGGTATTTTATGTAATCATTTTTTATAAGAGGTCCCACTATTTCTAATAAAGCCAATCCTAGAATAAGACCAAACAACCCTGAAAACATCGTTACAAAAATAGCTTCTTGTAAAATCATTCCAACAATAGATAGCGGTTGCGCTCCTAAGGCTTTTCTAATACCAATTTCCTTGGTACGTTCTTTAACAATTATGAGCATAATATTACCAACACCAACAACTCCAGCAATAATAGTACCTATACCCACAAACCAAAATATGAGTTTTATAGCATCAATCAATGAGTAATATTTTTGAGCATTTTCAAGATTATTGTTAATTCTGATAGCTCCAATATCACTAGGTGCGACAGTATGCATTTGTTTTAAATCTGATTCAATCGCTAATGCAATATTTTGTGAGAGTTCAACACCTTTATCAAAGTTTTTAGGCATTTTTATAGTATAACTCATATTATTAATTCTGTCAGCACCATTAAAGGATTTTTGAGCCGTTGTAAGAGGAATATATATTTGACTTTCTTCATCTTCACCACCAGGATCACTATAAACGCCAATAACCTTAAAATTTATACCATATATTGACACATATTTACCTAAGGGATTTTCACTTTTAAATAAATCAAGTTTTACTTGATTTCCTATTATAGCAACTTTACTGGAGTTATTTATATCCGATTCATTAATAAAACGACCTTCTATAATATCTGAGTTTTCTATAAACTGATAATCTGGTAATGAACCCCAAACACGATAGTTATTGGATTCCTTTCCATAATTAACCATTGCTCTCCATATCATATAATTTGAAGATTCATATTCTATAAACTCTTCATAATCATTGGATATTTTTTTAAAATCAGCATTTTTAAATTGAACATATCTTCCTGGATTTAAGCCTTTATATTCTTTTGTAGTTCTTCCTCCCCAAATATTAATTTGATTCGTGGCATCACTTTCAAATTGAGATGTTACGCCATTCTGTATCCCTGAGCTAAAACCGAGAAGAATAACCAAAATGAAAATACCAGATGCTACAGAAAGCCCCGTTAAGAAGGTTTGTAATTTATTTTTTCTTAAGGTTTCAAAGATTTCTTGCCAGCGTTCAATATCAAACATACACAGAAGCTCTAACTTGTTTTACTGGAGCATCATCAATAATAACTCCATCTTTTAAATGTACTATTCGCTTGGTCATTTGCGCAATATCATGCTCATGTGTTACCATTAAAATAGTCATCCCCTCATCATTAATACTTTGAATTAGCTCCATTACCTCTTGTGAGGTTCTAGAATCTAAGGCTCCTGTTGGCTCATCTGCCAATAACACTTTGGGATTACTTGCCAAGGCTCTTGCAACGGCAACTCGTTGTTTTTGACCTCCTGAAAGTTCACTTGGTAAATGATGAGACCATGCCGATAATCCTACTTTTTCTAAATAATATTGCGCTTTTTCAGTTCGTTCTTTACGTTTCATGCCTTGATAGTATAATGGCATCGCAACATTATCCAACGCAGTTTTATAATTAATTAAATTAAACGATTGAAAAATGAACCCTAAAAATTTATTTCTATAATTTGCAGCTACTTTTTCATTCAGGTTTTTAATAGGAACTCCATCTAGAACATATGATCCCGAATCGGCTTCATCTAAAATCCCTAAAATGTTTAACAAAGTAGATTTTCCAGAACCTGAAGACCCCATGATGGATACCATTTCACCTTCTTTTACATTGAAATTAATTCCCTTAAGAACATGAAGAGAATTACTACCCATATGATAGGATTTATGCAAGTCTTTAATTTGTATCATTAATCGATGGTTATTTGTTGCAAAATTATACAAAACAAAACCTAATATATACTAAGGAAGTGTTAAGAAACCGAAAATACGACTCTGAGATAAAAGAATTTTTACTGCTTTTTTGAACTGAAATATTTCTTGTAAATAATGAAGCCAATTCCTGCCACGAGTAGGTATGGAATAGCCATTAAATAAACAATGCCATTATTGATTCCCTCTGCAGTACCCTGACCCTCCTCGGTTTCGAGAACTGCACGACACATAGCACATTGTGCATTTGCAGTAAGAGTGACAAATAATAATAAAAATAATATAATATATCTTTTCCTTTTATGCATAGTATGGTGAAATCATGATATAAACAACTACACCGCTAATAGCAACATAAAGCCATAAAGGGAATGTGATTTTTGCGATTCTTTTATGCCGTTCTATGTTATTAGTAATAGCTCTTACATAAGTAATAAGCACAAATGGAATCACTATAATGGACATTAAAATATGCGTTATTAAAATAATATAGTATACGTATTTTATAATGCCTTCGCCACCATATTTGGTTGAGTCACTTGTCATATGATACGCAATATACATCATTAAAAAAGTCAATGATAACATAATAGCAAACTGCATTAATCTTTTGTGACGTATAATATTTTTATTTTGAATTGCTACGAATCCTAATACTAAAACAAGAGCTGTTAACGCATTAATAGATGCATATATTGGTGGTAAAAAAGTTAATGGTTTCACATCAAACCCCAATTCTTGTAAATTAACTCCAAAAAGTATAGCAACTACGACCGGAATAATAACGGATAGAATGATAATCCAAGTGTTATATTGCTTTTCGGCTTTTACGTTTTCTTGACTCATTATTCATTTAATAGTTTAGCGATATCTTCTTTTAGTATGGTAATTTCTTCTGGCATGCCTTCGTCATCCACTTTCTCTGTTTGTGAAATCATACCGTTATAAAATATGATAGGATTCCCATTTACTACTCGAGATCGTATGAATCCATTTTTATCAATCAATGCAAAATTTCCTGAATGTTCAAAGCCTCCTGAAGCAGAATCATCTTGAGCGGTATACAAATTAAAGCCTTCATTCGCTAATTTATAAATAGCATCTTGATTGCCTGTCATTAAATTCCAATTAGGATTTGTAACTCCATATTTATCTGCATAGGCTTTTAAAACGTCTGATGTATCATGTTCTGGATTAATAGTAAACGATGCAATCCCAAAATTATCAAACTCTGAAAACGAATTCTGTATTTGAATCAAGTTTGCATTCATCCTTGGACAAATGGTAGGACAGGTTGTGAAAAAGAATTCAATAACATATACTTTTCCAATATAATCTTCATTTGTTATAACCTTTCCATTTTGATTTATAAAACTAAAGACCGGTACTTTCTTGGGCTCGCCATTAATTTCTATAAATGCTAAATCTGAATTTTTAGTTTTTGAATCATCGGCATAATCACTTCTACTTTCATCTCTTGTGATATCTTCATTATTAATTCTATCAATAATTCTTGGAATAAAATAAATGCCAAAAACCAAAATTATAAATGAAATACCTACGTACGAATAATTAGTTTTCTTCATTTTGTTTGTTTAAATCATTTGCTCTGCGTGTTGTAGAGTCAAAATTACCTTTTCTTTTTTGTCTATATTCTGTAAATAAAATTCGCATATCTTCGCTCATTTTATTTTTTATTTCAGCCACTTCAATACAATCATAAGAATTCAAACCGTAAACCAACTTGTCCTTTTCAATCTCATTATCGGATCTATCATCTATTCTACCTCGTTGATTTAAATCTTTATCGATAATAAACACAAGATTGGTTGCTAAATTTTTATCCAATTCAGATGTGCTTTTTAAACTACTAAAAAGATGTTGAATTTCTTGCGGTTGGGCATATACAAAGTGCCAAAACCTAATATCTTCATAAGAACTAATCTCTTGTTTTAAACGCTCTGTAGCCTCCTGTGTTCCCTCAGGAACAACTATGACCACTTGAAACTTTTTAAACCCTTTAAATTTATCGTACACCAACTCTTTTAAATTTGATGCAGCTATTACCTGATCTATTGGGTTTTTACCAAAAAATCCAAGGACTGTAATATGCTTTTTTAACATAACATCGTCGTCTGAATCAGATGAAAATGATTCTAAATCTAAAACCGATTCATTAACAATATCAAGCGGTGTATAATTATGGGTTGCTGGATATAAAAACAATAAAAAAGTTACCGGAAGAAAGAATAAAATTCCTAAAACAACATAGCGTTTTATTTTTTTTAAATTCACTTAAAAAAAGCCTTTTAGTATTGAATTGCAAAAATAAAAAAAGGTGGTTTAATAAACCACCTTTCATGTATCTTTTAACAAAGTATTATTTCTTTGTGTACTAAAAATCTCTTTTTATGTATCCTGAAGTATATACATCTTGAATATAGCCACCTTCTTGTAATAGAATAAATATTAAATATAAAATCAAGAAAACTGCAGTCCAAACCACCATTCGTCTTAAACTAGGCGTTTCATCTCTCATATGCATAAAATCCCACGTAATGTAATATGCTTTTACAATGGTAAGAATAATGAATATCCAATTTAATATTTTCATTCCTAAAAAATGAGCCATTAAAGCTTCAGGTTTTATAATACCCAAAATAACTTCAACCGTAGTAACGATACTAAGCAAAATTAAAACACCCCAAATTTTTTGAGTGTTCGATTTAAATTTAATTAAACCTCTTAATATTTCTAATTTATGTGCGTCTGCCATTTCTCTAATAATATAAATTTAATTAAACTAGGTAGAAGAATGTAAATACAAATACCCAAACTAAGTCTACAAAGTGCCAATATAAACCAACTTTCTCAACCATTTCATAGTTTTTACGCCTGTCATAAGTTCCTAAAATAACATTAAAGAAAATAATAATGTTAATCACGACTCCTGAAAATACGTGAAACCCGTGGAATCCCGTAATGAAGAAGAAAAAGTCTGCAAATAATGGTGAACCGTATTCATTAACATGCAAATTGGCTCCTTCAACAACGTGCTTGCCATTTGCTTTTATTTGTTTTAAAGATTCTTCTCTTGAAAGTACGGTTTTATGACCGTGTTCATTGATCTCTTGCGTTCTCACTAATACATTATCATGAGCTTCCAAACCGTGTATCACTTCTTCGACAGTGTATGTTGGTAATGAACCTTCACTTATAAACCATATGCCGTTCTTACGTTCGTGTTGGGTTCTATCTTTATGCTCTGCAACCACAAAATCTCTTAAAGCAACACGATGCCCATCTGTATCTACAAACTGTAAAATATTACCACCTTTTGTTTGAATAGCGCCATAATCACCTTTAATAAATGTAGCCCATTCCCATGCTTGAGAACCAACAAATATTAAACCACCTATAATGGTTAATAACATATAGATAGTTACTTTCCCTTTATTTAAATGATGTCCTGCATCAACCGCCAATACCATAGTAACCGATGACATAATTAAAACAAAGGTCATGAATGCTACATAAATCATAGGTAATTCTTGCCCATGTAAAAAAGGCACGTGTGTAAACACCTCATCGGCTATTGGCCAAGTTTCAATAAATTTAAATCTTGAAAATCCGTAGGCTGCTAAAAACGCAGAAAACGTTAAGGCATCTGAAACAATGAAAAACCACATCATCATTTTACCGTAACTTGCTTTTAAAGGCGGATTGCCACCACCCCAAGTTTTACCTTCTGTTCCAGTATTTACAACTGTAGTACTCATATATATTGGTTGTTTAATAAAAGTTGCACAAAAATAATCATTTTATTTATCTAGCGAAATATCCGGGTCTAAAATTCAATAAACGCATGTAAAAAGTAAATTTTTTAACAATTTAGTTTAAAATTTAAGAATTTATAATTATCTCACAAAATATAAAAACAAAAACAGATAAATCCAAAGTATATCTATAAAATGCCAAAATGTCGATGCTAGTTCAAAACCAAGCATATTTGATGCATTATACTTTTGTTTAAAATGGTTATAAATTACTACTATTAATACAATCAACCCAACAACAACATGTAATATATGTACCATGCCTATTAAATAAATGTAAGACATGGTGACGTTACTTGTTGGACCTGTAAAATTATAACCTTGATTAATAATTTGTTGAAAGCCTGAAAACTGATTATAAATAAAAAGAATTCCTAAAACTAAGGTAACGAATAACCAAACGGTAGTTGCTTTAAAGTTTCCGCTTTTTAAAGCTTTTTTTGCTAACAAAAATGATAGACTACTAACAATAATAACAACTGTGCTTACTAAAAATGAATTTGGTAGTTGGAAATCTTTTAACCAATCTGGCCTTGAGCTACTCACAATGAAAGCACTTGTCCAAGCAGCAAATGACATGACTAATGAAATAATAGCAAACCAAAGCATCATTTTTTTTGCTCTATTATTTTTTTCTTTTGAAGTACCTTCAGTTAAATCCATGATTATCTAATAAATTTATCAATAACATATACAATTTGCACCAATGTAATATAAGAAACACTGGCTAACATAAGTTGTTTAGCAGCCTTTGTTGTCATCATTTTAAACAGTTTAATGGCATAAAAAAACATTCCTAAACCTAAAATAAACACAATACAGGCTGCAACAACAGACAAATGCAATTTTCCTGTAAAACCGAATACAGGTAAAATAGAGACTAAAATAGTCCATATGGAATACATAATTATTTGAACGGCGGTACCTCTATCTTGATTTCCTGTTGGCAACATAAAAAATCCTCCTTTCTTATAATCTTCAAACAAAAACCATCCAATAGACCAAAAATGAGGGAATTGCCAGAAAAATTGTAATGCAAACAAGGTTCCGGGTTCAATTCCAAAATCATCTGTAGCAGCAACCCATCCTAACATAAATGGTATGGCACCTGGTATGGCTCCCACGAAAACTGATATTGGTGTTTTTGTTTTTAATGGCGTATAAACACTAGTGTATAAAAAGATGGAAATGGCCCCAAACATTGCTGTTTGTTTATTAATATTATAAAGAATAATAATCCCAAATAAAGTAAAAATGGAGGCAATGATAAATGCGGTGTTAACGGACATGCGTCCAGCTGGAATTGGTCTATTTTTAGTCCTATCCATTAACGCATCTAAATCTTTTTCAATAATTTGATTAAACGCATTTGATGCTCCTACCATAAAGTAACCACCAAAAGCTAATAAAACGAGTGTTTTAAAATCAATGATTTCAACACCTAGAAGATAACCAGCAAGCGATGAAAAAACAACACTTAAAGCCAGTCTCATTTTAGTAATTTCTTTAAAATCTGAAATTATTGAATTTGCCGATAAAGAATTTGTATTGCCCAACCTAATATTTAATGATGCCTTTTTATTGCGAGTGCAAAGATACTTTATTAATGAATTTTATCAATAGTTTTTAAAGCTAAAATTTTTATTATCAAAATATAAAGAAAAAGATTTAACAGCGCCCTGTAAAAACGAGCGTTTCATCAACAGTCTAAAAATAATAAAAACCGTTTAGACCTATAAAAAATAATTTGACTAGAAATCAAAATACCAATTAAATAAATCGGTTCTTAAACCAATATTAAACCAAACCGTATTTGTTTTAAAGGTTGAATTGGTCTCTACTTCTGGATTAAAATTTCTAAAGGTAACATCGGTAAAGAGCTTCAAATTTGATGCTGGATTTATTAGGTAACCCACTTGAAGATTACCATAAAACGTATTTGTTTTTATGCCCTGAACAACTTTTACGCCAGAATCAAAAGGACGATCGTTATAGTTTCTGTAAATATCACCACCATAACTAAAATTATCAGTCCCATCATTATAATCAAATCCTCTAACACCAAAAATAAGTTTTGCATCACCAAACCATCGCTTGTAATGATATCTACCTATCATGATGGCTTCACTAAAATTTGATCCCCAAAGATGCGCCATCGATTGATTATTATGCCCGTAATTCAACACAATGGTATTATGGGAATAGGTATAAGGTCTCACTCTGTTATATTCAAACTGTAATAACAAATTATCTACTTTAAACGCATCATAATACTTGACACCTAATTGGTATCCAAACTTGTTTTTCCAGCTTTTTTCGCCAGCCTTCACATCACTTAATGAAAATTCATCTAATATAAATTGACTATAAAGATTAATATTGTTATTTACTTTATATTTTCCTGAGGCTCCCAAAACCGCATTTCCAGATCCTTGACCCGCTCCAAATTCCATAGCTCTAAAAAAAATAATGGGATTTAAATAATTAATATCAAATCCTCTGCCGTTTGAATTGGTCCACATCACTGATTCAAATAAACCAATATTAAGCCGTTTAGAGACATTCCAGCTTAAATAATGATTTGCCATATATTTAGTTAGAAACGCCTTATCTGTGGTTACTTCCGGTCTAACGTCCTTTAACCACATCCATGTGTTGGTATATTTAATTTTCCAGAATTTAGTGTTAAGCTTTAAAAAAGTGTGAGGGCTTGCAACATCACTTAAAAGTAATGACCTATAGCCATCGCCAATAAAGTTTTTACCATGACCAAATTGAATATTAATAAATTTAGCCGGAGAATATGACAAATAAGCTTCGGCAATCGGGTAGTCATAAGAGTCCGTTTTAAAACGCTTTGCGATACCTCGACCTGGAATAATTGCTGGATCTGGTCCAAAAGCTTTTAAACTTTCTGAATACGCATTTATATATTCAGCAAATCGCCCCTGACTTTCAAAAACGGTCGTATAGAAATTAAATTTCTTACCTAAACCACCACGAACTACAACACCTCTGGTATTGTTGTAAGTTGAACCAAAATCTGCATCAAAATCTTTACCAACTTCTAAATCAAAAATAGGATCTATTGTAAACCAATAGTCTTTCCCTTGTAATTGAACCAAGTGCTCATTCCAAAGCTTTTTACCAACCCAAGTTTTAGTTTCCTCTAATAACTTCTCATTTTCAGATTTAAAGTTATAATAACTCGAAACATCTTCATATAAAAAAGGCTTGGAAGCCGTATGGCTATTCGTTCCAACCGTATTCATTTGTCTATCAAACTTTGAATAATCAAAATGCGTAAATGGAATATTTAACTGACTCGAAAAGGTCTTATTCTCAAATGGCTCTATAAATTTATTAACCTTATCAAATTCAGATTCTGCCTCGATTTCTAACTTAGATATCTCATCCTCTTTTCCTAAATACGATCTACTTTCTGATTGATTTACTAATGGAATATTAATTTGAATGGTATATTGTTTATAGGTTGGTTTTCCATTATAAGTACCCGGTTTAATTTTAGGGAATGTAGAAAACACCCGTTTTGTTTCAGTCTTCAATTCATCGAACATAGCATCTACATAAACCACTTTAAATTGACCTGTAGTATCTACTTCAAAAATAACTACTGTTTCACCTTTATATTGACTGTCAATAACATCCTGTGGCACTTTAAAGTTTTCAAAAATTAACTGAAATACGGTTTTATTAAAACATTGTTGTTGAGATGCTAATGCAAGGCCTTCACAATTACTAAATACAGGCGGTTTTTCAAAAAAAGATGACTCTTGTGAAAACAGGTTATATTGAACTAAAAGCAGGAGTAGAACAACGAATTGCTTCATGGGATTATATAATATTTATTGAAAGCAGAAAGATACTATAATTTTAATAATGCTCTTATTAAAATACCCTTATCCTTTAAAGAAAACTGTTTTAATTGATTGTCTTAATAAAGAAATCCCGTTACAAAATTGTAACGGGATTTAATATTTATAAATTCCCTATCTAATTAAGATAGTAATTAATCTTGTACCTGGAATATAATTGGTAACGAATATGGAACTGTTACCGCTTTACCACGTTGTTTCCCTGGTTTCATTTTAGGAAGCATCCCAATAACACGAGTCGCCTCTTTTTCTAAGCCTGGATGAGGTGCTCTTGCACGAATACCTACAATATTACCCGTTTTGTCTATCTTGAAAATTACGTTGATACGCTGTCTTCCGCTTAAACCTAATTCACTCGCTAGATCTGTATTAAATTTTTTATTTACAAAATCAGATATTTTTTTTGACATACAAGCTTTCTTCGCATTGTTATCGCCACCTTCACAACCTGGAAATACAGGTACGTTTTCAATAACTGCAAATGGCACTTCTATATCTTCTTCAACCTCTTCTACCATTACTTCTTCTACTTCAACAATTTCTGTCTCTTGATCTGATTCTGTAGATTCAATTACTGTTTCTTCTACTTCTTCTTCATCTTCAACAACCTCTATTTGTTCTGGAGCTGCTGGTGGAGGTGGTGGAGGTGGTGGCGTTTGAATTTGTTCTGTAATTGGAATTTCTTCTTCCAATTCTTCATCTAAATTTAATTGCCCTATATCAATATTTGACTTATCATAGGTTTTGTAATTGATAGCGTAATTTGTTAAAAATAACATTAACGCCAAACCAATTGCGAAATACAGTGAACTATTACGTCCAACATTTGCTTTAGGATTTTTCTTAAGTTCCATGATTTTGTTTTGTTTTACTAAAGGATTGCTAAAATAACTATTTATTTGTCAAAAAAACAAACCTTATATTAATTTAATCGGTATTTATTTTTAATTGTGATTACCGATGCTGTCAATAACACACCCATTGAATTGGCAAAAACATCTTTAATATCTGATGATCTTTCCGTTGTGATTGTCCCTTGTAGTACCTCAATAAGTATACCAAAAACAATGGATATTACTACTGCGTAAATTAACGCCTTTCTTTTACTAAACTTAAAGTGGTATAAAAAGCTGTTATACCATAGAATACTTAAAACTAAATAGGATAAAAAATGAAATATTTTATCTCCGTATGGAATATTTAATCCCACGCTATTTACAGCACTGCTAATCTGAATCAAACAAACGATGGCTAGTACTATTGAATATAAAATTGTTATTGCTAATGAATAGGTTTTAAGCACCAACCAGTGTTTTATATTCTTCGGGAGACATCAGATTATCAATTTGAGAAAGGTCTGAACACTTTAGTTTAATCATCCAGCCGTCACCATAAGGATCAGAATTTACTTTCTCTGGCTCATCTTCTAAGGCCTCGTTAAATTCAATAATTTCACCAGATAATGGTAAAAATAAGTCTGATACTGTTTTAACAGCTTCTACCGTTCCAAAAATCTCTTCAGTTTCTAATGTTTCATCAACTGTTTCAACCTCTACATATACAATATCACCTAATTCACCTTGGGCGAAATCTGTAATACCTATGGTTGCTATTTCGCCTTCAATACGAACCCACTCGTGATCTTTTGTGTATTTTAATTCTGATGGAATATTCATTGTTATTATATATTAATTTAGACAAATGTATTTATTCAAATTTTAAATTCAAATACTTATTTGTTAATTCCCAAAATTATATCTGATAGTAATACCTGATCTTATTGTTGTTTGTGGAAATGCCGTTGAAATGGCATATTCTGAAAACGTATAATCGAAATAGAAAATTCCTGTTAAATTTTTACTAAAAGCATAATCAGCAGAGTATTTTAATCCCCAAATAGTTTGTCCTGAGGTTACCTGATTATTTTCTAAATCTAAATATCGAATGATGGTTTTATTATCTCTTACAGAAATATCTGCTTTCATATTTAAATCACTCACGACACGTTTTCTTGGCCCAGCTAATTTTGATCGAATACGCACATCTTTTATTCTGTATCCTAACCCTAAAATATACTCATTACCTTGAACTTCTGTTACCAAATTATTATCTAAACTTAGCGATAATAGCCTGTCTTTTTTGATTTCTGTTAGAATTTTAATCGAGTTTTTCATTTCAAAATCTATACGAATAAGGGGACTAAACATTTCTGTTAAGTTAATATTACTGTATAAGGTTTCGTTTTTATAGTTCCCTGATTGATCAAAAACATTACTTGGTTGATTATCATAATCTACACCATAATCTATATTGTTATAGTCTAAATTTGATGTGAATTGGTTAATGGTATAATTAGAACGATATCCGTGCGTTAGTGAAAAACGTCTGAAGTTCTTTTTAAACCAAGCAAATCTCATTAAGCCCGTGTATTTTATATCCCAGTTAGGAATAGGCATATCTCTAAAAGCACCCGTTTTCACATTACTGGCATCCTGACCAGTATATGCCGCTAAAAAGGATGGAATAAGCACGGCTTGATTGTTTTTACCAAACCCTTTTGGATACCCATTATCATCAATATTGTCTGGATTATTTAAGTCAACCCCATTTTCTTGAGCTAATCGTTGTGCTATTTTTAGTCTGTTTTCTCTAAAATCATTAAATGCATCAGAACTGGTTTCATCACTTGCACTAAACGCTGTTTTTATTAAAACCGTTGAAATATTAAAATTACCAAAGGTATTTGGTGTTAGTGATTCGTATTCATATTCTCCACCAATAGTATTTACCCTAAAATTCTCGGTATAGTTTTCATAATACATTCTGTTCCCAACAAGGTCTATTTTAAAATCTCTAAAAGGTTCTAAACTAGCTGAAATATCAAGTTGCTTATTATTCGTTTCTGTGTACTGCTGATTAAACTCCGGGAAAACCGTGAGCCACCCATTTCTTGCTGCCAAATACCTGATATCACTTTGACTGCCAAACGTATAACCTAATGTAGGTTTTGTGGTTCCTACAAACCCGGGGGTTTGCAAGTATCCTGGCAAGAACGTCCCATTGTTCTCGGAATAATTAACCTGAATTCTTTTTATACTGGTAATTATATCAATACCCGCATTTAATAATTTAGCAGCCCCTTTATTTTTACTTTTTGGTTCTTTATCATTATTTTGATTGGCTCCAGCTCCCGGAGGTGCCCCTGCTGTCCTGGATCTAACTGTTGTTATAGGCTTTTTTGTTAAACCAATATACTTATACAACTTATTCATATCCAGCGTTGTATTAATATTATGCGTATTGGCATTTTGAATGGTGTTTCCTAAATCATAGGTTTGACCATCTAACTCCAAATTACCATATAAATCAGATCCCTTTTGCCATTGAAAATCCCCACTATATTGATAGGTAGCATTAATAAAACTAAAAGTCGGAATTTTATTTATAGGCAATTCATAGGTAAGCCCTAATTGCTGAAACTGCCGGTTAGGGTCTCCAAAATCAAAAAATCCATCCCAAACATCGAGTGTTGGGTCTTGTTCTCCATTAATAATATTGTCTTTAAAATAATTTCTTACAATGTTGTTATTGGAAGCAGAAAAATTTAACTGAAGTGATTTTGTGAAATTAAAATTAATCGTGTATTGAAAATCGAAGGTATAGTTTCTTCTGAACAATTCTTCTATGCCTATATTATTTCCACCTAACTCAACCTCTCTAAATTTTTGACTATTAAACTGTCTGTTAACATCTGTGTTTACTGTAAAACTCGTTGGTAATACATTGAAATTAAAATCTTTTAAAATCTTCCAGTATTTTCCTGTAAACAAGGAATCATTTTTCTTAAAAGGCTCAATGGTTATCGGATTAAAGTTATAAGCATAATTTGCTCCTACGCGAACATTCTTATTTACTGACTTCTCTATTTCAAAATCTCTATGTTCTACTTTATTGTAAGAATAATTTAATGTTAGATTTTCAACATCGTAAAAACGTGGTGTTTTCTCAGTGGTTCTATTTTTTCTAACGCCAATAAAATTGATACTTTGACGTTTTGTATAATCTTCAGATTGTTCTTTGATTTGTTCTTTATCGGTATTCGTATCAGCCGCATTTAGTCTTGAATCTAAGGTAAGATCTTCATAATACTGATCATATTTAGGGGTAATAAGTTCTTCACTTTGCCCGTAATTAAACGGAATTTGAACACCCCATTTTTTTGGTAACAGTTGTCCAACATTAATATTGGTTACTACGTCGTATTGCTTCACATCTTCAAGACTACGTTCACTTGGTCCTTGTTCTAATGAGCCAAAACCAGAAGTACTTTGTCTTCCTGTCGCACTTATGTTCATAAAATCGGCAAAGTTGGCGTCCATACTTACTACAGCTGCCCAACCACCTTCGTTATCCATATCTGCTAAACGAAGCTCATTAAACCAAACCGTACCACAAACTTCACTACTATTGTTACCATTTTTTAAACCTACCATTAAGGTTCTTATATCTCCAAAGTTTGGGTTACCTTTAATACCAACGCGATGCTGTCCTGCTACATAGTTTGAATATGGACTACCTGGAATAGGCACAACATCATCATTTATAACATCATAAAATGTAGGATCTTCATTTGATAAGGTTCCATCTGAAATACCAAGCGCTTTTATTTGTGCTAACACATCCAGCGGTAAATTAATTTCGTTGGCTGTTGGCCAAAGTTCTTCTCTTGAAATACCTGTTGATACTTGTAATGGTATTTCAATTTGATAATAATTTTCGGTAAGGTCATTACCCATTCTAATAAAACCGACTAAATCATTATTTGATAAACCACCAACCTCATCTTCTTCAGCATGTATAAACATTCTTAAGCGTTTATATTGGCGCATATCTAAATTAATATTTTTATAAACAGCTTTTGAGTCTTCAGTTTCAAGATTACATACGTTTACAACAAGAGATTGTTCATTCTGCTCTACAACCGTATTGTTATTAAATAACTCTTCCGGCTCTATTCCTGGAGGCCTTTTGTAACTACCTTCATTTTCAATAGTTCCGACAATCCCAACCGTAAAATCTGTTTGCGGATCATCTGGTGTTGGATCGTTTTTGTCTAAAGCCTGTGTATAACGTCTCCAGTCGCTTCTTACTAAATCAACCGTTCCGAAACGAAATACGGTATTTTGCGTAAACTCTTTTAGATATATTCTTGCAAAGCGCACTGACCTTAAATCTGTTATTCCTCCAACAGCTTTTACATGGCTTCCTAAAACTGGCACTCTTATTTGATACCAGCGAACATCAACGCTACTGCCGTTTGGTAGTGATCTTGGTCTTAATTTAAAATCCTTAATAAAATCTTTTAACGGGTTAGATGTAGCCAAATTATCAAATTCTGCTTGTGTCTCTGGTAAATTTTGTCGTGTAATATCAAGCTCATACTCAAAATAACTATCAATCGTATTCATGGTATTATCACGATTAATATCTTCTACATCTGGTTGTGTATTGGCCCCTCTGTCTGTATTTGTAAATGTATCAGGCGTATTTCCTTCTACACCATTATATTTTTTATATCTCTCAAAAATATTTCCTTCTGTATTTAAAAAATAAGTATAGTTATCTTTGGCTGGATCTTCGCCGAAATTAGCTCCAAAATTGGCGATTTCTTCGGCATCATTGTAGCCATCATAACCCACATCTTGATTTACACGTTCTTGACCTGCTGTATCGAAGGCATAAATTAATGACTGATTTTGAGGCACAACCGTTCCCCAGGCTGTTACAGGTAATAATGACTTATTACCATCTTGTGGTAAACCGTTTTCATATAGTTTTCTTCCGTCCTTTATAATATCCTCGGAAATATTTCCAAGATTAAAAACTAATTTTCCTCCTGGGTTTGATGGATTATCTTGAAAAGGGTCTTGCAACCAAAATTCAATATATTCTACGTTGGATTGTTCTAAATCTGTTGATGTTAATTGTCGAGTAATACCTGCCCAACTTTCTTGTGGATTATCTATAATCCCATCTGCAGAAGAAGATTCGAAATTGTAAGGACCTCTTTCTGTTGGATAATAAGCTAAATCTAATGTGAACAAAACAGAATTCTGTCCTTGAACCAAATCACGTTGTGGAAAAAGTTCGTTAATAAAAACTCTACTCGTATAAAGGTTAGAAATATCATCATCAGACACATCGCCTGGTCTTTGGGCACTATAAAAAATTGGGTCAATGGTATACCAGTTTAATAGGGCTCTTTGATACCCATTTTGAATTCCATTCTCATCTTCATTCGGGTTTGTGGTAATACCTAAATCAACAGGTCTACTTGATAAAAACCATGATTGTTGTGATTTTAAATCGATTGCATTTTGTGCCCCTTCAAAATCATCAATGTATGAAGTTGCTTCTCCCTGTAAATCGGTGCCTTTTGGTGCTCCGGGTGCAAGGTAAGCAAATTCGCCTCTTAAAGACAAGTTAGATTCCACATCGGTATCGATGTTAGGAAGTTTATTTACCAAACGGGTTAAAAAAGGAACTTTAGTCGCATAATTACCATTCATTCCAAAAATAGTATTATTGATAG
Source organism: Yeosuana sp. (assembly GCF_057126245.1). Classification (NCBI taxonomy): domain Bacteria; kingdom Pseudomonadati; phylum Bacteroidota; class Flavobacteriia; order Flavobacteriales; family Flavobacteriaceae; genus Yeosuana; species Yeosuana sp. The sequence continues at coordinate 199,413 of NZ_DBNGMQ010000054.1, forward strand.
GTTCTGTACCGTAGTTTGCTTTTTGGGTTATTGGTCGTTCGTTTAAATTTAAAAGCGTTCCTCCTAATAAAAAATTCTCATTAAACTTATGCTCTACATTTATTCCAGTAAATCGTCTTGTCTGTTGACCAAAAACAGCATTATTTTCAGTTGAAATTTGAATAGGCGTATCGGATGCTTTTAAAGCTTCATCTAAAATTTCAACGGTACCCAATTGATAATTTACTGTATAATCAATACCTTCAACTAAAACACGTCCGCCTGCAGTTACCGTTACAGACCCTTGTGGTACATTAAACGCACCAATAGAAATACCATTAGACCCCGTAGATTTATAACGCCCTTTTAGTTTAAATTTATTTCTTTCAATTTCTTCTAAAGCTGCTGTTTTGGTGCTTTTATAAAGAATATCGTATACATATTTTTCCTGATTGGGATTGATATATATGTCACTATCGTAATCACCGGGATTTGCAGGGTCATCTAATACATCAAATAAATATTTTCCGAAGGGCTCAACTTTTGTAAAAATTATTTTTCCGTTTTGCGGAATAACTGTGATACCGGAAACAAAATCAAAAAAACCATCTCCATTAGCTTGCGGATCATTGTTAAAATTTAACTTATCTAAATTAAAAATTCTCAGCAGCGGTGTTTCCTGAATGGGCTTATCATCTCCAGGGTTTGTTGGTGTAAGATTGTCAAAAAGAGGAAACGTTGTACCGTCAACTGGTGTAATATAATTTAGTGGCGAGGCTTCATTATAAAAAATATTTAGTTTAAAATCTTCCTGACTTAATTGATATGCCCCAGTATCATAAATGTTTTTCATCATTAAATTCCATACAGGCTGATTCACATTGGTAATACTGCTCTTTAACATTTTTAATATCAAATTGCTATTAACTACAGAGGTTACCTGTCCTGATGTATTTGTAGATACATTAGTAGCATCAACACCATCATTTGCAAATTCCCCAACCTGATACACCTGCCCACCTAATGTAAACTGAAATGAAACAGCTAAAACTTCATCATTATTTAGTCGTTGGTTTAACGAAATATATCCTAAATCTTTGTTTAATATGTATTCCTGGCCTTGTATAAGTTTTCTGGCGTTTTCAAGTTTAGCATAGTCAAAACCCTCTTTCACATTCGAAACTGTAATACCCGATTGCACGGTAGCTACATCTCTAATGGCATCATTAAGTTGAGAAGCTGCACCACCAATATTAGTAGGATCAAAATTATTATTGCCATTATCTGGGTAAGCTCCTGGACCAACATTAAAAAAACCTGCTGGTGGTGTTTGTAATCCTATAATATCAGACTCTCCTAAATCTTGTAATGCTACTATATTTCTAATATTATCCGTTCTATTACTTCTATTGGTTATCCAAACTTCTATTCTTGTTATTTGTAAACCTCCATTATTAAAATATGGATAGGTTTCTAAAGCCTTGTCATACGTTTCTCTAAAGTATTGAGATAAAAAGAAGTGCCTGTTTTCATCATAATCTCTTATAAACAATTCAAATTCTTGCAAGGTACCACCACCTTGCGCTACCACTGTACTAGCCTGTGATTTTTGCTCTGAGAATACGCCGGTTACTGTTGTTTTTCCAAATTGTAATTGCGCCTTTACACCAAACAAACTCTGAGCCCCGGTAATTAAGGAACTATTTAATGGCATACTCACATTACCAACTTCAATTTTTTGAATAATATCATCTTCGGTAGGTGTATATTCTAATTTTATTAAGTTTTGAAAATCAAACGTCGATTGTGTATCATAGTTGGCAGTCACTTGAAGACGGGTACCCACTTTTCCTAATAGGCTTAAACTAATCCGTTGATCAAAATCAAAGGTAAAATTACTTCTATTTCTAGGTGAAAAAGACGGATTATCCTGTTTAGAAAAAAGAATTCCTAAATCCATTTCTACCGATCCTTGAGGAACAATATCAATATTATTTCCTCCAAAAATAGTTTCAAAAAGATCAGATTTCACATAAAACCCAGGTAATAGGTTTTTCTGTTCTTCTTCAGCACCTTCTTTCTTTCCATCAAAGGCATCAATTTTTTGTTTGTAATACGATCTTAAATTTTCTTTAGCTACTAAATCTTGAAACTCTTTAGGCGTTAATATAATGGGATAATTAATATCAAAATTCCCTATTTTCTCTGTGTAAATATACCTATCTGTAATTGGGTCATACGTGTATTTAGACTCAATACTATTAGGGTTTGGAATCTTTATGTTTCCCAATTGAAATCCCGTCGCTGTTGTATCTTGAACAGGCTCTTGAGCCCAAACATTAAAAGAAAAAATAATTGCAAAGAATAAGAATATATATCTTTTAATTTGTCTACAAAATGGGAGTTTTGTTGTATTCAAAATCAATTATAAGTTTTTTAAAGCTTGTTTAATGATGGTTTCAACATTAGCATCTGGTTGAGACATTATAATTTTATCAATTACCCGTTCTGCTTGTTTTTTCACAAAACCAAGCACTTCTAAGGCAGATAACGCCTCTTCTTTATTGGTATTGTCTTTTGAAACAGAAACTTCATCTATATCGTAAATTTTTAAAACTTTATCCTTTAATTCTATGATAACTCTTTGAGCTGTTTTTGCTCCAATACCCTTAATGGATTGAATTAAAGCGACGTCGCCAGTAGCGATGCCCTCTCTAACCTGTTTTGGCGTTAATGATGACAACATAGTGCGGGCGATATTAGAACCTATACCACTAACTGATATTAATAATCTAAATATCTCTCGTTCTGCTAAGGACGAAAAACCAAATAATGTATGAGAATCTTCTTTTACTTGCAAATGGGTAAAGAGTTTTAAATGCTCTTTATCTGGAATTTGAGAAAATGTATGTAAAGAAATATTAAGCATATAACCGACACCATTGCATTCAATAACCACATCTGTTGGATTTTTTTCTATGAGTTTTCCTTGAATATGTGTTATCATTAAAAAATATTAGTTAACCTTTCAAAAGTAATAAAATAAACGGCAATTCAATTATTTCCCTTTTGCCTTTTCTTGTTCTCTTTTTTCTTTATTTTGAGCATCAACTACGGCCACGGCCGTCATGTTTACAATCTCATCAACACTTGCTCCTAATTGAAGTATATGAACTGGTTTCCGCATACCCATCATAACTGGACCGATTGATTCTGCTTCGTTCAATTCTTTTAAAAGTTTATAGGTAATGTTGGCTGAATCTAAATTTGGAAAAATTAAGGCATTTACCTTTTTACCAACAAGCTTTGAAAATGGGAAACGTTCTTTAAGCATATCATCATTCAAAGCAAAATCAGTTTGCAATTCTCCATCAACAATCAAATCTGGATAATGTCGATGTAAAAAAGAAACAGCCTCTCTCATTTTTGAAGCTTCCGGATGGTTTGACGACCCAAAATTGGAGTATGATGTCATCGCCATAACTGGTTCCATGCCAAACATTTTAATGACTCTAGAGGTCATTTGTGCAATTTTAGCTAATTCTTTTGCAGACGGATTAATATTTATAGACGTGTCGCTTAAGAATAATGGCCCTCTTTTGGTCATCATAATATTTGTTGTAGCTACTCTTGTAGCACCAGGAGCCAAGCCAATAAGTTCTAACATAGGTTTTACTACCGATGGATAGTTTCTTGAATACCCTGAAATTAAGGCATCCGCATCTCCTTCATTCACCATCATGGCTGCAAAATAATTACGCTCTCTCATTAAACGCTGTGCTGAATAATAGGTTACACCCCGTCTTTTTCGTTGTTCCCAATAAACCTTAGCATACTTATTTTTTCTATCGTCTTCATGTTCAGATTTAGGGTCAATTATAAGTACATCAGGAGAATCAAATTCAATTTCTGCCATCAATCGTTTAATTGTTGCCTCTCTACCCAACAAAATAGGTATTGCAATGCCTTCATCATGAACAATTTGAGCTGCTTTAAGCACCGAAAGCTGATCCCCTTCGGCAAACACAACACGTTTAGGGTTGAGTTTAGACCTGTTCATTAACAGCCTTACTATTTTATTATCAGAACCCATTCTTTCAAGAAGTGATTCTTTATATTTATCCCAGTCTGTTATAGGTTCTGTAGCAACACCGCTATCCATCGCAGCCTTGGCTACCGCAGGAGGCACCTCAGCAATTAACCGAGGATCAAAAGGTTTTGGAATAATATACTCTTTCCCAAAGGTTAATTTTGTTTCGCCATAGGCAATATTAACTTGTTCTGGGACCGGTTCTTTAGCTAAGTTTGCCAAAGCTGTAACAGCCGCCATTTTCATGGCTTCATTTATTTTTGTAGCTCGCACATCTAAAGCTCCTCTGAAAATATATGGAAATCCCAATACATTATTTACCTGGTTAGGATGATCGCTTCTACCTGTTGCCATAATAATATCCTTCCGGGTAGCAATAGCTTTACTATAAGCAATTTCAGGATCTGGATTCGCCATAGCAAACACTATTGGGTTTTTTGCCATAGACTTAAGCATTTCAGGAAGTACCGTATCTGCTTTTGATAGACCAATAAACACATCGGCATCTTTCATCGCTTCTTCTAACGTATGGATATCTCTTTCTGTAGAATATTCTGCTTTTTCAGCAGTTAAATTGTCTCGGTCACTTCTTATAACGCCTTTACTATCTACCATCACAACATTTTCACGTTTAGCACCAAATGCTTGGTACAAACGTGTACAGGAAATAGCGGCAGCTCCAGCACCATTAACAACTATTTTAACCTCTTCTATTTTCTTTTTAGAAAGTTCAATGGCGTTTAATAAAGCTGCTGCAGAAATAATAGCTGTTCCATGTTGATCGTCGTGCATTACAGGAATATCAAGTTCTTCTTTTAAACGTCTTTCTATTTCAAAGGCTTCAGGAGCTTTAATATCTTCGAGATTGATTCCACCAAAAGTTGGTGCAATCATTTTTACTGTTTGAATAAATTCTTCAACATCCTCAGTGCCAACTTCTATGTCAAATACATCAATATCAGCAAAAATCTTAAATAGCAAGCCTTTCCCTTCCATCACAGGTTTAGAGGCTTCAGGCCCAATATTTCCTAAGCCTAATACGGCTGTTCCGTTTGAAATAACAGCTACTAAATTCCCCTTAGCTGTGTATTTATATACATTCTTTATGTCTTTTTCAATTTCTAGACAAGGTTCTGCTACGCCTGGAGAATATGCTAATGATAGATCTCTTTGTGTTGCATATTTTTTGGTAGGTACAACTTTAATTTTTCCGGGAGTTGGTTTAGCGTGATAGATAAGGGCCTCTCTCCTTTTGCTTTGTTTACTCATTTTGGTCTAGTTTGGAAATATGTAAAAACAAAGATAAGAATCCTACTTAAGGAAAACCTTAATCTTTTAGAAAATTGATGCTTCTTTTTATGCTAAAATATATAAGCCTATTTGAACGCAAAAACTAGCATTTAAAATTTATAACAGCCTATAAGTGATTTGATTAGGACAAAGACTAAATGTTTTTAATTTTAAATTAACTTGAAGAACCCTAATAAGGATTCATAAAGACATCGATGTCTGAACGAAGTAATTTTGGATTAGCCCCTTCGCTTTGAGCGACTAAAGCACCTACAGCACAGGCAAAATCTACAGCTTCTTGGGGGTCAACTTTATTAAGGAGTTGACTTATTAAAGACCCTAAAAATGAATCCCCTGCACCTACAGTATCTACCACTTTAACAAGGTACCCACTGTTGTAATAAAACCTGTCGTTATATAAAAGTACAGCTCCATGATGCCCTTTGGTAACACATATATGCTCAGTGTTTGTTTTCTGAGCTATATAGCGTATGTTTTGTTCGATGGAACGATATTTAGAACCTAAATAAGCACTTACTTCATATAACTCATCATCATTAAACTTTATAAAATCAGCTTTATTCATTAAATAAATGAAAACCTCTTTAGTATAATATGGTGGGCGCAAGTTTAAATCAAAAATTTTATAATTGGTATGCTCCAAAAGCTCAAACAAGGTTTTCTTAGAAACATCATTTCTAGCCACCAAGCTACCAAAAACAAATGCATTAGCATTTTCAACTAAATTTATTGCATTTTTATCAATTAAAATATGATCCCATGCTCTTGGAAAATTAATATCATATGATGCAGATCCTTTCTCGTTTAGCATCACTTTTACTTTTCCAGTTTTAAATTTATTATTTACTTGAACATAATCTGTGTTCACACCATTTTGGGCCATGTAGTCTAAGAGCATTTTACCACGCTTGTCATCGCCAACACTACTAATCATCGTAACATCATTGTTAAACGACTGCAAGCGTAAAGCCACATTTAGTGGTGCTCCACCAATTTTTTTATGCGTTGGAAACACATCCCACAAAACTTCTCCAAAACAAACTACTTTCAATTTACTGATGACTGACTTTGTATGATTGACAAGGGTCTCTCTTCGTTTCATTTCTTTACTCATGTAGATAGTTCTTTATATTTTCTTTAGTTAGAATGACAAGTTAAAGAAAAATGCTATTATGCAAAGAACTACGCTTTCAAAAAATTAATGTTTCTTTTTAATCCTGAAAACTTAGTACGTTTAACTGCGGAATTTTTAAATACTTTTTTAAACGTATCTTCAGTTATCTCTTGCCAATCTTTTTTTGTCATTGATAAAAGTTCTGGATTCGGATTAAAAAGTGGTTCACTATGAGATTTAGAAAACCGATTCCATGGGCAAACGTCTTGACATACATCACAACCGAACATCCAATCGTCCATTTTTCCTTTAAATTCTGAGGGAATGTTTTCCTTTAATTCAATAGTGAGATAGGAAATACATTTACTACCATCAACCACATAAGGCTCTGTAATAGCTTGGGTTGGACATGCATCAATACAGGCAGTGCATGAACCACAATGGTCGGTGACAGGGGTGTCATATTCTAATTCTAAATCGATAATTAATTCTGCTATAAAATAGAAAGAACCCGTTTGTTGTGTTAATAAATTACTGTGCTTTCCTATCCATCCCAAACCAGATTTTGCTGCCAACGCTTTATCTAAAACTGGTGCAGAATCAACAAACGCACGCCCATAAACCTCACCTATTTGGTCTTGAATAAAATTTAAAAGTGATTTGAGTTTATCTTTTATAACAAAATGATAATCGGTTCCGTAGGCATATTTCGATAATTTAAAACTATCATTATTTTGCTCTTCCGAAGGAAAGTAATTCAACAATAAAGACACGACACTTTTGGAATCTTCTACTAGTTTTGTTGGATCTAATCTTTTATCAAAATGGTTTTCCATATAACCCATTTCTCCATGCATGTTTTTATTCAGCCATTTTTCTAACCTTGGGGCTTCTTCTTCTAAAAATCGGGCTTTACTAATACCACATGATAAAAAACCGAGGCGTTTGGCTTCGGTTTTGATAAGTTGTGTGTGTCTTGTTTTGATGCTCACTTTATCCAAATCATTTTTAACCCATTTTGGTATAGGTTGCTTTTCCTTCAATATTTCCACTTATTGAGAACTCTCCTAATTCAATTTTATCGAAATCGAAAATCATATCATCAATATAAAACATCCTGTTTTTTAGGAAATAACATTTTGCATTTGAAAATCTTTCAGAATTTAATATTAAGAGACCATCATCAATAGTTATTTCCAAGTTGTTTGCCCATTTTCCTGTGCTTTCTTTCAATCTATAATTGCCTTCTATTTTATATAAAAGCGTTGAATCATTTACCACATATCTTACAATCTCCGGAATAGAATCACCATTTTTAACAATGTTGGCAATAACTTTATAAGCATTTATGGCATTAACTCTAAATTTTTGACTATTTCTAAATACCCACCTATAGTCATTCATATAAGTAAGCACCTGATTTTTATGACTTAAATCGTTAAGGTAATAATCACTTGCTTCGTCAGTCCAATTTCCTTTTAAGAGTTGTTGCACCCATTTTTGCTTGTAATAGATATCGATATTATCGTATACTGTTTTTTGCATTCTTCTATTAGACACATCTAAATAACTTTTATTAACAACATACAAATTCTTTAAATCTTTAAGCAAAGTTTTACGTTCTTCCGAAACATTATCAATATTTCGCATCAAATTATCATAGCCATTTGTTTGTACTTCATGACTGTCATAATACAACTCAAGAAATTCAGTCTTTCCAGACT
>NZ_DBNGMQ010000055.1:0-1847 GCF_057126245.1 Yeosuana sp.
GTGCTCTGTTAGTGTTACCCATTATTTTAATGACTTCTGGAATTTTAATGTGTATGGTATTTCAGATTGGTTTGGGGTATACAAACTTTGAATTTAGTTTATATGCGGCTTTATTTTACCATAACGGATTACAGTTAGCTGTGTTTTGTATGATCGCCCTATTTGTAAATAGTCTGGTAAAGAACAAATATATGGGAATGGGGATTTTTGGACTGATTGTGATTTTGAGTTTAAAAGCTGATATGCTAGGCTTTCAACATCCATTAACCAGTCTTGGCTTTATGCCCGAGGTTTCATACTCTAACATGAACGGATTTAGTGGTGCAACTAACTTATTTAATCACCTGGCCGTATATTGGTCAGCTTTCGGATTACTCCTGGTGTTAATGTCTTTTAAAATTTGGAATAGAGGAGTAGTTGGGACTATTTCGGTTCAATTACAACAATTAAAACAGGGCTGGACAAAGATTCAGAAAACAGGTTTTGCAATTCTAATGTTGCTATTTGTTGGAGCAGGGAGTTTGGTTTTTTACAACATAAATGTAGTTTCTGATTATGATACGGTTAGTGATAAATTAGATTTTAGAGAAAACTATGAACGAAAATTTAAACAATATGAAAGCTTAGAAAGGCCTTATGTTACTTCAAGGAAAACTGAAGTTGCATTATATCCTAAACAAGGAATGTATACCGTAAAAGGGAATTATGTACTAAAAAACAAAAGCAATCAACCCTTATCTCAAGTATTTATTACAGAAGTAATTCCTTTAGAGAATATCTCAATTGAGAATGCTAATTTAATTGAACATGATGCGCTTTACGGTACCTATTTATTTCAATTTAATAAAGAGCTTAAACCAAACGAATCTGTTGCTTATAAATTTGAACTGAAAAAAGAATCAAAAGGGTATGACTCTGATAAAACGATTGTTAATAACGGAACTTATATCACACATGGAAATTTTGAGCAAGCATTAGGTTATGTTTCTGGCTTTGAAATAGCAAATAGAGTAGAACGTCAAAAGAGAAATTTACCTAAAAAGATTAAAGAAAAGAAGCCGGCATCACATATTGCTTTAGAAGATGTGAAAATTGAAAAAACAAGCTTTGAAACCGTTGTTTCTACAGAAAATGACCAAACTGCATTAAGTTCAGGGAATTTAATAAGAGAATGGACAGAGAATAACAGAAAATTTTATCATTATAAATCCAATGGTAAAATACTGCCAGGGATCGGTTATTTTTCAGCAAATTATCAATCGAAAAAAATCAATCACAAAGGGATTTCTATAGAACAGTATTACGATGAGAATCACAATTTTAATATAGATGAAGTTGAAAATAGTGTAAAAAAAACTTTAGATTATTGTCAAGAAAACTTTGGAGATTATCCTTTTGATTATATCAGAATTGCAGAAGTACCTTCACATTGGTCAATGGGTGGGTTTGCGCACCCTGGAATGATTAGTATGACAGAAGATAGATTGTATTTATCTGATGTGAGCAATTCAACTACTTTTAATTTAGTCGCAAAAAGAACCATACACGAAGTTGCACATCAATGGTGGGGCCATACGTTGTTAGCCAAACCAGTAGTCGGTGGATCTTTATTTGTTGAAGGTTTTGCAAAATACACCGAAGCAGTCGTTATGGAAAAAATGTATGGAAAAAGAGCTTTATACGCGCTAAGTGAAAATGCAAGAGGTAAGTATTTTTCTGAAAGATCTTTTGCCGGAGATATCGAACCACCAGTTTATATGGTGTTAGGTCAAGGCTATATTTCTTATGGTAAAGCATATACGGTATTAATGGCGTTAAGAGATTTGATAGGCGAGAAACAAGTAAAC